>CBDTVD010000055.1:0-8697 GCA_965363965.1 uncultured bacterium | reverse complement strand
AGCCTGTGCCAGTCATAGAAGCATATGCAGCACCCTGGCCCAGCAGAAAATCTTTTGCGCGTTTAATTGACGGATGCTGGCTGAAAACGCTGGCCTCAAAATCGTTGACGAGGCTCGCAATCCAATGCTCAGGCGCGCTGTTTAAAACGATGTCTTTTGGTGAAGTACCGTTTGCATCCGGCTTGATTCCCTTAAACGCATCGCGGGTCGAAACATGGATTCCTGTAAAAATCAATGCAACCCACCACCCTTGCAATTTCAGCGGGATTTGTTCCAGCCTCTCTCCCCTGCCACAAACAAATGCCGAACGATTGCTGATGAAAAAAGGACAATCGCTGCCGAGCTGCAAAGCCAGTGCTTCGAGTTCAGGCTCACTGAGATTCAATGAATAAATCTGATCAATAAGTTTGAGTGCAAACGCCCCGTCAGCACTCCCTGCACCAACGCCGGTACCAGGGGGGATGGTTTTCAGCAAATGAAACTCTAAAGCCTCTATTCCATATCTCTTCTCCATTAACCGAAATGCCCGCGCCACAATGTTGCCCTCGATATCGCCATCAACTGCGATGCCGTGGATAACAAGGCTGAACCCCCGCGCAGGCACTGCTTCCAGCACATCGCCGATTGGCAAAGGAAGAAAAACGCTCTGCAAATCGTGAAAACCGTCGGGCCGCTTTCCCAATACCTTCAGGCCCAAATTGATTTTTATGCCAGGAAAGATGACCATCAGATTGTGGCAGCGTGGTTAATCAGCATCCAAGCCAAAAGCAGTCATCAATTTATGAATTGCTGGGTTGGCATTGGCCATTTCTTTGACGTACTCGCGCTGCGTCAAAAACTTTTTGGCAGTTTCAGGGGGCTGCTCGCGCTGAATGAACCTGAGTTCCGGCTGGCAGTTGAGGGCCTGCTCCATCACATCGGCAAGCGTGGGTTTATCTTCATTAAAACCCGAGAAAGCAACACTGCCATTGACATGCACTTCGATGCATCCATTTACCAGTTGAATATCCGCCTCCTGCAACGAGCCCACCAGAATGATTTTGCCTCGCTGACTCAGGCTTTCTTTATAGGCGGCCAAAAGCTGCGGAATCATATCCTGAGTTGCCGGCTGCGTCTGGATTTGTCTGGCCTCAGCTGCAATGGTTTCCTCCCTCTTAACGGATGCTTTCAGGTCATCAAGGGTTGATGAGCCGCGTGTTACCCGGGCGATTGGCAGGGCAGCAGGCCCCTCACCAGATTCGCTTTTTGCTTTATCAGCGGGTGGGGCTATTTCTGCAGGCTCAGCCTTTTTTTTTTGAGCCTCCGCCTGGTGAGGAAGGGTTGCTGTGCCTGAAACCGCCAGATTAACGGCCTGGGGCAAAAGAGCAATTTTCATCAGGCTGAGTTCGCAAAACAACCTCGGGTTTCTCCCTGTTTTCAATTGCGCTTCAGTCTCCCCCAGGATATTGAGCGCACTGGCACTGAAACTGAGCGGGGTACGCTGTGCCTGCTCTTCCAGCGCACGCAGGCTTTTTCCAGTCAGAGAAATCAATCGTCCAAGGCCTGGCTGTCGGGCGACAAGGAGGTTCCGGATGTGGCCAGCCAATCCTTCCAGCAGCATTCCCAGGTCATGCCCTTGCATCAGCACTTCATCCAGCAGAATAAGTGTCTGGGCCAGGTCACCCTCCAGCAGGTAATCTGTCAGCCTGATGTAAATCTGGTCATCCAATATGTTGAGCGTGTCCAGCACGTCCTCTTTGCTCAGCGATTTCCCGCTGAAACTCACAATGCGGTCGAAAATGGATAAGGCATCCCTCATGGCCCCGTCAGCCCTTCGGGCAATGATGCCGAGTGCTTCTTCTTCAGCCTTAATGCCCTCGGCCTCGCAGATTTCCTGGAGCTGCTCTACGATTTCTGCTATGCCAAGCCGGTGAAAATCGAATATCTGGCAACGGCTCAAAATGGTCGGCAATATTTTGTGCTTCTCAGTCGTTGCCAGAATAAACACAGCATAACTCGGTGGCTCCTCAAGCGTTTTCAAGAAGGCATTGAAAGCCGAGTTGGAAAGCATGTGCACCTCGTCAATGATGTACACTTTGAACTTGCCAGTCTGCGGCGGGAAACGAACCTGGTCAGTTAGCGCACGGATGTCATCTACACTGTTGTTGCTGGCGGCATCCAGCTCATGAATATTGAATGCATTTCCTGCGGCGAATGTCTGGCAGTTTTCGCAAGTGCCGCAGGGCTCGCCATCCGGCTGAAGATTGGTGCAGTTGAGGGCCTTGGCCAAAATGCGGGCACACGTGGTTTTGCCCACTCCCCTGGGGCCGCAGAAAAGAAAAGTCTGCCCAAGGTGGCCCGTGGCCAGTGCATTTTTCAGCGTTTTTGTGATGTGCTGCTGGCCCAGCACACTGCCGAATGTATCGGGCCTGTACTTGCGGGCTGAGACTGCTGAATTTGCCATGTCGCACTTCAAAGATACTTTTAAGCAATGCTGTCTCCTTGCTTGATTCTCGAATTTAAAGTTTTGAATGCAAGATTAAGCATGCAAACAACTGCCAATAAGTCTGATTGCAAGGGGGGTTACAGCCATATTGTCCGACTATGAAGTGATTGGCTGACAGATAGGCGCGAAAAATCGGCTGGCCTAAAGGTTGAAATTTGACTGGCCAAACAAAATCTCAAACCTTTAAAACCTTAAAGAAAATATGAACTACAACCAAAACGGATCTCTGATGAATGAGATCTTCATCCCAAAAGGATTCAGCCAACTGATTGACGGCTTGCTGAGTGATGCCCAGCCGCAGAAAAGTGAACAGCGTTTCAGCCTGCGCACTGATGTGATTGAGCGCGAAAATGCTTTTGCGCTGCACATTGCCCTGCCTGGCGTAAGCCGAGAGGAAGTAAAAATCGCCCTCAAGGATAGCCAGCTCACCATCAGCGGCGAGCGGAAATCGCCTTATGGTGAAAGTGAAAAACTGCTGCGAGGCGAGAACAGGTTCGGCGCATTCAGCCGCACCTTCAATCTGCCTGAAAACGCCGATGCTGAAAACATCACTGCTGAAATGAAAGACGGTGTGTTAACCGTTGAAATCGGCAAACGTGACCCTGAAGCGGGAATCCGCAGCATCGAAATCAAGTAATAATCCAAGGGCAAAATGGGGCAAAATGCCCTGAAAACAGGAAAGCCTGGTTAGCAAAATGTGTGTGAAGGGCGTGGCCTGCAGGGTAATTCAAAAATCCCTGCGGGCCATGCTTTTTTTGCAGCAGCGAGTGCTCGGCTTAATTTCGAGTATTCAATGCTCAGGCTTGCATCACTCTTTTTTTTATTTCTGCCATGCTTGGCATTCGGGCAGGCCAATTGGCTGTTAAATCAAAATCACCCGGTCATCAAATTTTTCGAACGCGAAGAAATCGCCAGCGGAAACCTGCGAAATGGCTACTTTAACGATATTCAGCCAAGCTTGCGCAGGGGTTTGCCTGAGTTTGAAAATGATACGGCATCACGAAAAAATGGAGCCAATTCCCTTGCTGCCTGGCGCAGATATGCAATTGACGAGTTAACGGATGGGGAAAATTCAGCCCGGCCCATTCTGAAATATTTTTATCGAAACAAGGCCGCACTGTTTTCATATGACTCGCCCGATACCACACTCACTTTCCGCCTCAACCCAATTCTTTTTTTCGAGGGCGGCAAACGCGCCGGCGGCCAAACCATTTATCAGAACACGCGGGGGATTGCCCTGGATGGAAACATAGATGGCAGGGTGTGGTTCAACGCCTACATCACCGAAAATCAGCTGCAGGCGACAGAAGTAATCGACAGTTTCTATAACCGCCGCCTCACATTGCCAGGTTCAGGAAAAGTAAAGCGGTTTGGCGATGCTGGCTATGATTTTTTCCGTGCTGGCGGAGTAGTTGGTGCCCGCCTCACCCCCCACATTTGGGCACAATTCGGCCATAATCGCAATAAAATTGGCTCAGGATATCGAAGCCTGCTGCTGAGTGACGATGCCACCGAGTACCTCAACCTGCAACTGCATGCCCAAGTGTGGCGACTGCATTACCAGACCATCCACGCACAGATGTTCGATTTTAACCCCAGGGTTATTGAGGCCCTGCCGCAGCCAAAGAAATATGCGGCCATGCATTATCTTAGTTTTGATGCCGCTCGCTGGCTGAACCTCGGCTTCTTCGAGGCGGTGATGTTCTATGACCGCGACAGCAGCGGCCGAGGCTATGACTGGAATTACATGAACCCAGTGATTTATTATCGCTCCATTGAGCATACCCTTAACAGCAGCGACAATGCCTTGCAGGGCTTCAGTTTTGAGGTTCTTGCACTCAGGGCCTTTAAAATTTATGGCCAGGTGATAATTGATGAGTTTCGCATTCATGATGTGCTCGACCGAAACGGCTGGGCTGGCAACAAGCAAGGATATCAGATTGGGCTATATTATCCCAATATAAGTTTTCTCCCGTGGCTCAGCCTGCGGGCGGAATACAATCGCGTAAACCCATATACGTATTCAAGCGACACCACCGCTAAAAGCTATACCCAGTACCGTCAGCCGCTTGCCCACCCCCTGGGTGCAAACTTCCAAGAGGCCATTGGCATCCTCACCCTCCGCCCTTACAAATTGGCAGAGATCGAATTGATGACCATGTACAGCCGGCAAGGCTTGGATTCAATCAGCGCTTATGGTGTTGGAGCCGACCCGCTTCGCCGATATACCCAGGCAAAAAATGAATATGGCAACAGATTGCTGCAAGGCGAACTTCAAACTCGGCTGACGCTGGGAATTGAAGCCAAATATATGCTGAGGCACAACCTGCAATTGGGTGCATTCGCCTATTCTGTCACCAATACCTTATCGGGCCAAAGCCGAAACCAGGGCTTTGCTGGGCTGAATCTACGACTCAACTTCTTTGATAGCCGACTGATTTACTAATCTGCCCCCGCCCGCTTGCAGGTTATTTCGGTGTTCGCTTCAGCACTACCACGGCAAGGGCACCATAAACCACATTGGGTATCCATACTGCAATAACTGGCGGCAGGCCTGCATTGGTTGAAAATGTAGTACTGAAACGCAGCACCAGCTCATAACATATGGCTATCAGAATACCCACCAGCAAGTGCATCCCTATGCCGCCGCGCACCTTTCGGGTGGCAATGCCAACAGCTATCATAATCAGGATTGGGATGCCAAACGGCATTGAGATGCGCTTGTATTTCTCAACATAAAAATAATTGAGCTGAGATTTACCCTTGGCCTTTTCACCGGCGATGAAACTGTTGAGCTCAGGGGTCGTCATGGCGGCAGCTCGCCGGCTTGTGGCATTAAAGTCAAGATTGCTGATGGGCAGTTTCAACGACATCGTGTCGCCGCTTTCTATGCTCTCGCGCAGGCCTGCAATTCGGCGGATGGTAAAATTCCTCACTCTCCACAATTTGTCAAGCGTATCATAAGTGGCCTCTGTACTCCTGAGCTTGAACACCAGATTCCCCTCCTTGTCGAACCTGTCAAGTCCG
This sequence comes from uncultured bacterium, assembly GCA_965363965.1. Taxonomy (GTDB): domain Bacteria; phylum Bacteroidota; class Bacteroidia; order CAILMK01; family CAILMK01; genus CBDTVD01. The sequence continues at coordinate 3,185 of CBDTVD010000055.1, read as the reverse complement.
AATTTATAGGCCCTGTTGCTGCCCCAGTCGTAGCCCTGGGTATAGAAATGGGTGGATTTGTCGAGCCGAAGATGGGTCTCAGTGGATTCAACTCGCAATCCCCCTGCTATGTAGCGGTCTTCGAACCACATCACATTTGCATAGCTTTTGGGCAGCACATAGTTCTTCAGCAGCGCGTCTGCTGCACAAAGCAGGCAGCCCACTGCCAGGTAAGGCATCAGCAGCCGCCAGTAACTCACTCCCCCTGATAACAGCGGCAGAATCTCTGAATTATTGGCCAGCCGAGCTGTGAAATAAAGTGCCGAAATAAAAATCACCAGCGGCGATATCAGGTTGATGATTGTCGGCATAAAGTTGAGGTAATACACCACCACAATCTCATAAAGCGATGGGTCATACTTCAAAAAATCCTCGGTTTTTTCGGCCAAGTCAAAAACTACGCTGATGATTCCCGTGGCCAGCAGGATGAAGATCAGGGTGGTCAGAAATTTTTTGGCCAGGTACCAGTCAATGATTTTCATCATAGCCTCCTTGTAATTTTTTCAAGTGCAGCGGGCATCCATTGTGTAAAGGTTCCAGCAAGAATGTGCTGCCTGGCTTCACCCACAAGCCACAGATAAAAAGCGAGATTGGCAACGCTGGCAATCTGGCTCCCCAGCCGCTCATCGGTGTTCAGCAGGTGGCGCAGATAGGCTTTGGTGTAATCGGTATCCACGAAACTTAGTGGCACCGGATTGAGCGGGCTGAAGTCAGCTTTATGCTTCGCATTCTTGATGTTGACTATTCCTTCGGTGGTAAAAATCATTCCATTGCGTCCGTTGCGGGTGGGCATCACGCAATCAAACATGTCAACCCCCAGCGCAATGCACCGCAGCAGATTTTCCGGTGTACCCACCCCCATCAGATATCGGGGCTTTTCCCTGGGCAAAATATCGCATACCAGTTTAGTCAGCCTGTACATGTCTGCTGCCGGCTCACCCACCGATAATCCCCCAATCGCATTGCCTGGAGCATTTTTCGCGGCAATGTATTCTGCGCTTTTCTTCCTCAGGCCATCATGCACGCTGCCCTGCACAATAGGGAACAATGCCTGCTGATGACCATAGGGATATGCTGATTTTTGGTGCTGCACAATGCATCGGTCAAGCCAGCGATGAGTCAGCTCCATGCTCTTCTCGGCATATTCCTGGGTGCAGGGGTATGGCGGGCATTCGTCAAAAGCCATGATGATATCAGCCCCAATTGTCCGCTGAATGTCAATTACACCCTCAGGTGTAAAAGTGAAGAGGCTGCCATCAATATGGCTTTTAAATTTGACTCCTTCCTCTGTAATTTTCCTTATTTCCCCCAAGCTGAAAACCTGATACCCGCCTGAATCGGTGAGGATAGGGCCTTGCCATCCGATGAATCGATGAAGCCCCCCTGCCGCCTGCAGCACCTCAAGCCCTGGCCGCAAATAAAGATGATAGGTGTTGCCCAGAATGATCTGGGCATGGATGTCGTTTTTCAGCTCCCGCTGGTGAACCGCCTTCACAGTGCCTTTGGTGCCAACAGGCATAAAAATCGGGGTAAGAATTTCTCCGTGGGGCGTGCTTAACTGGCCGGCACGGGCGCGGCCATCTGTGGCCTGCAACTGAAAGGAAAAGGGGGAGGACAAAATGGGCGAGTACCTTTGCAAAGGTCGGCCCAACCACCGTGTCGGGCTTTGATTTTTTGGGATACAGCATGTTGGAAAGGATATTCACCGACCCGTGGCTATATGGTTTGCTTGCAGTAACGGCTGCCCAATTATATCTCTGGATCGGCCCATTAGCCAGGGTAGCACGCCATCGGCCAATTCCAGATTTAACCGGAATAACTGAGCCAGTTACTGTGGTGGTGAGTGCGAAAGATGAGCGTGAAAACCTCCGCAGCTTTTTGCCGGCCCTCCTCACGCAAAATCATCCGAATTATGAAGTGATAGTGGTGGATGACCAATCGGAAGATGGCACGCGGGATGTGCTGAAAGAATTAGAATCATTGCACCCCCACCTGCGCGTGCTTACCATTGGCCATCATGTCCACGATTTTGCTGGCAAAAAACTCGCCCTCACCCTTGCTTTTAAAGCTGCCAAGCATGAATTGCTGCTGCTGACAGATGCAGATTGCAAGCCCAGCAGCCCCAATTGGCTCAGCCGGATGCAGGAATCTTTCAGCAGCCAGCAGACAGATATTGTGCTGGGATACTCGCCATACATCCGCGCTGGGGGTTTGCTGAATGCATTCATCCGCTTCGAAACCCTCTTTGTGGCGATGCAATTCCTCGGCGCAGCCCTTTCGGGCAGGCCCTACATGGGCGTGGGCCGCAACCTGGCTTACCGCAAAAAACTTTGGTTCAATGAAAAAGGATTCGCCCCTTATCTGAAACTGGCAGCAGGCGATGATGACCTTTTCATCAACAAAACGGCTAAACCCAGCAATACGCAGATACAGATTCATCCTGAGGCCCATGTATTCAGCGTGGCCAAATCGAGTTTCGGCGCCTGGATGAGGCAAAAGCGCAGGCATATGGTGGCAGGGCGTTTCTACAAGCCCGCCGACAAGCGTTATCTGGCAATGATCTGGGGCCTCAATTTCATTTTTCATGCAGCCGTCATTTTATGGCTTGCATTAAACCCGCTGCCATTGCCAGCATTGGTGGCTTTCGGATTGCGAACCATTGCGATGTGTACGGTTTTCGCACTCGCAGGAAAAAAACTGGCTGAGCCCAGGCTCTGGGTGCTCTCCCCGGTGTTAGAGCCGCTCTATACGCTGATTTATCAGCCCATTCTGGGGATGCTGGGCCAAATGAAATCGCAGAAAAGAAAATGGTAGATTCCGCAACTGGGCTGGCATCGTTGCAGGCTTATTTCCCATCGCTTTCTGATACTCAAGAAACGCAGTTCCTGGCTTTGGGGGCCCTCTACACTGACTGGAATAGCAAAATCAATGTCATCAGCCGAAAGGACATTGATAATCTTTATGTACACCATGTGCTGCACAGCTTGGCGCTCCGGGCATTCATTCGGTTTCAGCCAGGCACACGGGTGGTGGATGTGGGCACTGGCGGCGGATTCCCTGGCATCCCGCTCGCCATTTTTTATCCTGAAGTGGAGTTTGTGCTGAGCGATGCAATAGGAAAAAAAATCAAGGTTGTGCAAGCCGTG
>CBDTVD010000054.1:0-8762 GCA_965363965.1 uncultured bacterium | reverse complement strand
CAGTAACCCCCAATTCACCAGGGCCCGCCCTATTTCGCCTGCCGACCCTGCAGGGTGGGCCCCCAGGCTGAAGACCACGCTGCCATTCTCGGCATTCAGATGCTGTGCCCAAAGAAACCATGCCCCAGCAACTGCAGCTGGAATAGCCGACAATGCCCAGATTCGCCAATTTCTCGGCCCTGCCAGCAGCACCATCGGCGCAAGAAATGCCAGCGATGTCGGTTTCAGCAGCAGAGCCATGCAGGCCATCATCAGCATGGCCAGCACCTTGCCTCGGCTTTGCTTTTCCCTCTGCTGCAGAAAAAACGCCCAGCACATCAGCACCAGCCCCATTGCCGCAGCATCAGGCAAAAAATTCGGCCCGTAAAACAGCACAACCGGGCTCACGCTCCACAGAATGGTCAGCAAGGCCGAGTTCAGGTTCCCTGCCCATCGTCTAACTATGCCATAAAAACCCATCAGCCCCCCGAAAACAATCACCAGCATCAGCAGCCGATACCAAAACTCATTGAACCCGAAAAAATCATATAACACGGCAGCACCTATGGCCATCGCCGGAAATTCCATGCCCACCTCGCCCGACGGGCTCCCCAGATAATACGTTTTGGGGTGGAGCGGCCTGATGCCTTCCTGGTGATAAATCCGCGCAACTGCAGCCCTGTCAGCCTGGGCCCACACATGATATCCCTGCGGAGGCAGCCGCAGCACTGCACCCATGCCCGCCCACCACCACAGCAGCAGCACTCCCGCACCAGTGGCCACGGTGTAACCAACATTCCTGCCCAATGCGGCAAAAATAACCCGATGCTTTGCGCCACTGATTTCACTTCGGCAGAGCCTTTGCCCATTAGATGGTTTCTGAGCACAGCGCCACTGCCCGCCCGCACTTTCTGCGGCCCTCACCCTTTTTCTCCATACTAATTTTGCCCCGCAGCAGTTATATATAGTTTTGAGCAACCCTGCCACCTGCCCTTTCCCCGTGAAGTTTGCCCCCGCAATCCTTTTGCTGATTCTCCTTGCCGGGTGCCAGAATTTCAGTGCCACCCGCGGCGGAAAAGTCTATCACAACATCACTGCACATTACAACGGATACTTTAATGCCCGCGAAAAACTGAAAGAGGTGGAGCGAAAACTCCTCGAAAGCCAGCAGGACGATTACACCAATATCATCACCCTCTTCCCAACGGGCGATGCAGCTGCAGCAGGGGCACTGGTTTCAGACCTCGACCTGATTCGCGATAAATGCAGCAAGGTTATCCGAAAGCACGGCGTAAGCAAGTGGGTGGACGATTGTTACCTGCTCATCGGCAAAAGCTACTATTACAAAAAAGATTACTTCGCCGCCATCGAAACTTTTCAGGGCGTCAACACCCGATATTCTTCCACTTTGCCCGGCCAGGAAGCACTTGTCTGGATCGCCCGATCTTACATCGAGATGGACAAACTCAAGGAAGCTGAACTGGTGCTGAAAGACATCGAAAAAAAGAAAAAGCTCCCAGACGATGTCCTCCAAATGCTCGCCCTCACTCAGGCCGAGTTTGCCATCAGAAAAGGAAATGACACTGTGGCTATGCGCAAACTGCAGGTGGGCATAAACTCGCCTGTGCAAAAGGTCATCAAAACACGTTACATTTTTGTCCTCGGCCAGTTGCGCGAGCGCCTCCGCTCACTTGATTCTGCACAGGATAATTACAAAACTGTCATCAAGCGAAACCCGCCTTATGACCTCGCTTTTCAAAGCAAACTCGGCATTGCCCGCACACTCGACCTCAGGGGGAAAAACGGCCGCGCCGAGGCAAAAGCTTACCTGCGCAAAATGCTGAAAGATGATAAAAACATCACCTATCAGGACCAGATTTACTATCAGCTGGCCCGCATTGCCCTTGCCGAAGGAAACACCGCCGAGGGCATCAATCTGCTGAAAACCTCGGTCAGGCTCAGCACGGCAAATCCAGGGCAGAAAGCGCAGAGTTACCTCACACTGGCCAACTTATATTTTGAGCAGCCCAGCTATAAGCTCGCCAAAAGCTATTATGACAGCGGCGCAAATGCCCTGACAGCCAAATATCCTGACTATCCAAAAATCAAAGCCCGCCAGGCCGTACTCGGCGACCTTGTGGCCAACCTCACCACCATCCAGGATGAGGACAGCCTCCAGCGGCTCAGCCAGATGAGCCCAGCCGCACTGGATGCCTACGTTAATAAACTGCTGGCCGATGACCTGAAAAAAATACAGGACCAGCTCAATGAGCAAAACAATCCCAATTTTCCAGCACTTCCCAACACCAATGCGCCTGTCAGCACCGCTGCATCAACCGGATATTTCGATAACCCAGTTGCTGTAACATCAGGCCAGGCTGATTTTCGGCGGAAATGGGGCGATAGGCCCCTGCGCGATGACTGGCGAAGGGCCGATGCAGGCAACATCGCCATCACTCAAATTCAGGACTCTGCCCAAAAATCCGTCTCTGGCAGCACCTATGGCAACACGGCTGGTGCCGCCCGAAAATACTATGAGCGCATTCCCCTCACACCCGCTCAGCTCACCGCCAGCAACGCCAGGCTCCAGAGTTCTCTTTATGGCGCAGGCTCTGTCTATTACGAGAAACTCAACGAGCCGCGCACTGCCCAATCCTATTTCACCCGTTTGGTTACCCAATACCCCCGAAACGAAAACGTCCCTGCCACACTCTATAAACTATACCGAATCACCGACAATTTGGGCGACAGCGCAGCGAAAAATCGGTATCGCAATTGGATTCTCGATTCTTTTCCTACCAGCAGTTTTGCCCGCCAGATTTCAAACCCGGGCGGATATGGCGCGTTCGGAAAACGAATTTCTAACCCCGCCCTCGAGAGCTGGTACGCCACGGCCTATTCAGCATTCAAAAGCAGCCGCTGCCCTGAAGTCGCCCTGGCGGCCGCCGCCGCCGACAGCCTTACCAACGATAATTACCTCCGCCCGAAATTCGAGTATCTCCAGCTCATTTGCACTCTGGGCGCTGATACCTCTCGCCGTTTTACCGATAGTCTTTCCTCTTTCGTAACCCGATACCGCGGAACCGAGGTGGCCAACCAAGCCGAGTATATCCTCAATTCCCGCAAAGCATCCAAAGCGGCCAAACTAAGTCAGCCCAAGTACAGCCACGCTGACAGCGTAAGCATGGGCATCGCATTCGATAAACCCGAAACGCCCTATGGCCTTGATGATGAGTCTCAGCACTATTTTGTCTTTATTGCCAGCAACCTCGGGCCCAATTCTTCCAAAGTCCGCATTCACCTTTCCAACTTTAACAGTACCTATTTCCGAGACATGGGCCTGCAGATTGTCAACTCCGTCCTCGGCGATAGGCAGGCCATTATCGTCCGCACATTCCCCGATAAAAATCTGGCCCAAGGCTACCTCGGCACTTTTGAGTCTGACAAAGCCATCAAGGAAAAACTCAAGGACATCAAATTCCAGACGATTATCATCACTGAAACCAACTGGAAAATGCTGACCGAGGACAACACACTCGACCGATACCTCGAATTTTATAACGACAATTACCTGAGATGAAAACCGAGGCTAAGCCACGCCAGCGGCGAAAAATATTCGCCCTGCTCTGGATTCTGGGCGGGCTGGCACTGCTGGTGCCCTTTCTGCTGATTTATTCCATCGCTGCATATGGCGACATGCCTACAACCGAGCAGCTGGAAAACCCTAAAACCGCAGTCGCCAGCGAAATTCTTTCAGCAGATGGCGTTGTGCTCGGCAAATTCTACAGTGAAAACCGAACACCCATACAGTATGAGGAACTCGGCAAAAACCTCACTGAGGCATTGATTGCCACCGAGGATGCCCGATACCTCGGCCACTCCGGAATTGATTTCAGGTCCTATCCCCGCGTGATGGCTGGCCTGATACGCGGCGACATGAGTTCCGGCGGCGGCAGCACACTCACGCAGCAGCTCGCAAAAAACCTCTTTCCCCGAACCCGCTTCGGCAACCCCGTTGAAAAAATTGTCCGAAAACTAAAAGAGTGGATCATGGCCGTCCGACTTGAGAGATTTTATACCAAAGAGGAAATTCTGGCCATGTACCTTAACACCGTCTCCTTCGGCGGAAATGCTTATGGAATAAAGGCCGCCGCCCGCACCTATTTCAACAAAAGCCCGAAAGAACTAAATGTCGAGGAAGCTGCCGTCCTGGTAGGGATGCTCAAGGCCCCCACCTACTATTCACCCGTCAGTTCTCCAGAGCGCTCAAAACTCCGCCGAAACGTGGTGCTCCATCAGATGAAAAAATACGGCTACATGGATGCCGAGCAGTTTTCAGCCGACACATCAAAACCCCTCGTGCTGCAATACAGCGTCGAAAGCCATAACCAGGGCCTCGCTACCTACTTCAGGGAACAGGTGCGCGAGTGGGCGCAGAAATGGGCCAGTGAGCACGGGTATGACCTCTACAGCGACGGCCTGAAAATACATACCGGCATAGATTCCAAAATGCAGCAATATGCCGAGGATGCAGTAACCGAGCACCTCAGCACCGCCCAGGCCAATTTCTATCGCCACTGGAAAGGCCAGGTGCCCTGGAAGGACAACCCCGAAGTGGTTGACCTGACCATGAAGCGCAGCGAACGATATCGAATGCTCAGGGCCAATGGCGCAACTGAGTTTGAAATCAGGAAAAGTTTCAATACCCCCCTGCCAATGAAACGCTGGAGCTGGAAAGGTGAAAAGGATACGCTCATGTCGCCCCTCGATTCCATCAAGTATTACAAGTGGTTTCTGCACACCGGTTTCATGGTGATGGACCCCCACAGCGGGCAGGTGCGTGCATGGGTGGGCGGCGCAAACTTTAAATACTTTAAATATGACCACGTAAATGAATCGGCCAAACGGCAGGTGGGCAGCACCTTCAAGCCCTTTGTCTATACCGCCGCAATAATGAATGGCTATTCGCCCTGCATGGAGGTGCCCAACGTGCCAGTGGTTTTTGACCAGTATGACAATTGGAGCCCAAAAAACAGCGATGGAAAATATGGCGGCAAGGTCACACTCAGGCGCGGGCTGGCCATGTCCATCAACACCATCACTGCATGGACAATGAAAGAAGTGGGAATTATGCCTGTAGTGCGCCTGGCCCAGAAAATGGGCATCAAAAGCAAACTCGAGCCTGTGCCCAGTCTCTCACTCGGCACCGCTGACATCTCAGTCTCTGAAATGACAGGCGCCTTCAATGTCTTCAACAATGGCGGCACCTATCTTGAACCCATGCTGGTAACCCGAATAGAAGACAAAAACGGAAACATCCTGCACGATTTCGTCCCCAAACCAATCGAGGCACTCGATGAAAAACACGCCTACATCATGGTGGATATGCTGAAAGGCGTAACCAATGGCGGCACCGGCAGCCGTCTGAGGTATTACTATAAAATTCAATCGCCGCTGGCCGGCAAAACGGGCACTACCCAAAACCACAGCGATGGCTGGTTCATGGGCCTTACCCCGCAACTCACTGGTGGCGTCTGGGTCGGGGCTGACGACCGCGCGGTACACTTCCGCACTGCCGAGTTTGGCCAGGGTAACCGCCTCGCACTCCCCATCTGGGGCTTATTCCTCCAAAAAGCTTACGCCGACAAATCCCTCGGCCTCGATCCAGCTATGGATTGGACCCGCCCTGAAGGCGACCTTGGGGTAGAACTCAATTGTACGCTTTATGAAGACCCTTCCCCAGACCACGGCACGGATGAGTTTACCCCCTTTTAAAAGGCGAATCGCAAGGCTCCTTTTTTAAAGCCTAACCTCAGCCGAAATGGCCCTCTGCAGTTCCCCCTGCCGCTCTGCACTGGGTGACAATTTTGGGCGGGTAAAGTTCAGGTCATCGGCACTGTTAATCGGCACCAGGTGCACATGCGTGTGCGGCACTTCCAGCCCAATCACAGCCATGCCTATTCGCTCGCAATCCACCGATTTTTCAATGGCAGGGGCCACTTTTCTGGCAAATTCCATCAGGCTGGCATAACGCGCTTGCGCCAGGCTGAAAATGTAATCGTTTTCAACTTTTGGCACGCAAAGCACATGCCCTTCCTGCAAAGGATTGATGTCTAAAAAAGCGATATTCTCGGCATCTTCGGCCACAATCCAGGCGGGAATTTCCCTGCTGATGATTTTTTGAAACAGCGTCGCCATTGCCGTCCTCGCTCTACCGGCAGATTTCCTTGATTTCGAGTGTAAGCACACCAGCAGGCACCTGAGCCTCTACGGTGTCGCCTACTGCTTTCCCCAGCAGTGCCTGCGCAATCGGCGATTTTACGCTGATTTTTCCTTCTTTCAGGTTGGCCTCAGTTTCACTCACCAGCCTGTATTTCAGGTCTTTGCCAGTCTTTTTGTTCAGCACGGTAACCTGCGATAGTATCATCACCCTGCTGGTATCAATGTTCGATTCATCAATCACCCTGCTGTTGGCAAGCGTATTCTGCAGCTGGGCAATTTTTGCCTCCAGGTGGCCCTGTGCATCCTTGGCCGCGTCATATTCAGCATTCTCCGATAAGTCGCCTTTGTCCCTCGCTTCCTGTATGGCAGCTGCTATGTCGGCTCGGCCTTTGGTGGTCAGCTGGCGGAGCTCAGCCTCCAGCTTGGTCAATCCCTCCTGAGTGAAATATGAAACTTTCGACATTAATTTGTTTCGTTAACTGTTTGGTGTAATGGAGTGTCAGGGCGCAGGGGACTCAGTCATCTGCCGACCCCTTAAAAAAACAAACAACCCGGCACCCTGCATAACTTAGGCAGGGCACCGGGGTGCTTGCGCCTTGCAGCGCTGGCACAAAGATAAATACCTTGTGCCTAATTCTGAAAATTGCGGACAGAGTTTGGCCCCGCCCCGCAAAACGAAAGTGTTTGCAGTTTACAGCCCCAGCCTGATGCTGAAAGTGTGCGTGCCATTGAATGGCATGGTGGCCCTGTAACTGTAATCTATTCCGAATGTCCGCTGTTTGTCCTCGCCAAAAGGCACTTGCACAGTTACACCTGCCGCAGGCCCGGTAAAGCTGGTCTGACGATTTTCAGTGTCGAATATGCCTTCCTGATAAGCAAAGCCTGCGCGGATGCCGAGGTAATTCATCAGCTGATATTCCAGGCCAACCGTGTATTCATTGTTGCTGAAAGCGTTTGCACTGAACAGGGCCGCCAGCGTCAGCACATGGTCTGTGCTGTCAAGCCAGAAATCATAGCTTCCGCCTATCAGCAGCTGCGATGGCATGTCGAACCTGGCTGAGCGATTCTGCAGGCTTTGGTCATAATCCAGGCCCTGAACTCTTCCGCGCAGCGTGAGTCCGTCACCGCGATAGACCATTTCAGGCCCGACATTTTTCAGGCAAACGGAAAATTTGGTGCGCTTGCTTTCACCTGCCAGGTATTGTATTCCTGCATCAATGGCAAGGCCCTGGCTTTTGGCATCAGTCAAACCTTCCTGCACAATTTTCACCACAAAGCCCCCATTGATCTGGTTGCTGAAGTTTTTGGCATAACCCAGGGCGAAATTCAGCATCTGGGGCTGATAAGTGCCCAGGGTGCGCTCAGGCTGATTGACTGTGGTTACGGGAATTTCGCCAAAGTCGAAACTCATCACACTCAGGCCGAGGCACCCGCTGCCGCCAACGCGCTGGGCCAGGCCAAATGCATTGATGTTGATACCACTGCCGCCAAGCCAGTTGGTGCGGCAGAACTGAAACTCAGTTCCGCTGATGTTATAAAGCCCTGCAGGGTTGAACTGAAATGATTCAACGCCTTTGATGCCAGCCATGCCGGCCCCCATCCAGCCGCTGCTGCGGCCCCACGGATTAATCAGCAGTTGGGTGGCTCCTGCCTGGCCGCTCCGGTCAGGGTTGCCAGCATAGAGAGTTGTGCCCAGTGCCAGCCCTGCGAGCATCAGCCCCAGGGCCCGTGGCAGGGCAGATTTTATCGGATTCAATTTGATTCTTCTTTTTTGGTTTTGATAAATTTCGGTCTGGGTTGGTTGTGATTTGCTGATGCCCATTTTTTCTTAGAAAGTGTCGAGGTCAATTGGGCGCATCACACCATACCATTTCAGTATCCGTGCACCGAGTTCGCCTGCATCCACGTGTATCAGGTATATGCCGCTGGCGATTGGCACGTTGGCCTGGTTCTTCAGGTCCCAATCCAGGTAGGTATCATGGTCTCGGCCCTGCTCTGCCAGCACGCCATCAGTTTTGGTGATTCGCCGCACCAGCGTGCCATTCAGCGTATAAATGCTGATTTTGCAGTTCGGCGGCAGGTTGATGAAGCGCACCCGGTTATCCAGCTGACTGTTTTCATACTGGCTGTAGGCATAGTACGGGTTGGGCACAATGCCCACCCTATCCATGTTGAATTTGCCTTGCTCCAGCGTTTGCTCAGGGGCAACTGCCTGGGTATTGAAAGTGTAAACAGGCTGGCTTATGCCCCCGCCTACATCGCTGCCGGTGTTGAATGCCTCATAGGTTTTGCTGATGCGGATTTTAAACCTGGCATCACTTGGCACTATGCCATCCTTGGCAGATTTCCAGGTTCCTGCCGGGCCAAGCGCTGGGCCCATTACCCACATCACCTGGCTGTATAGCTGGAATAGGTCGCCTGTCCCAGGGTTGGTCTTAAACCAGTTCATGTAGGCTTGCCCTTCATCATAGCGCACACCTTTGTTGGGCCAGAAATTCTGATTGCTCAGCGTTCCGCCGTTGGTGCTCATAAAGTATGTCCAGTGCTTGCCGCCCCAGATG
>CBDTVD010000053.1:0-8876 GCA_965363965.1 uncultured bacterium | reverse complement strand
GCGGGCAGCGCCAGCGGATTGCCATTGCACGAGCCATACTCAAAAATCCAGTCATCCTGATTTTAGATGAGGCCACCTCTGCACTCGACAGTGAATCTGAAGGGGCCGTGCAAGATGCCCTCGCGCGCCTGATGCAAGGGCGCACCTCTTTTGTCATTGCCCACCGCCTCAGCACCATCCGCGCTGCAGACCAGATTGTGGTGCTTGATGCTGGGTTAATACAAGAAACAGGTACTCACCTCAGCCTGATAGGTCAGCCCGATGGCCTCTATGCCAACCTTAGCCGATTGCAGTTTCAGGGCATTGAAGCCTGAACATCTGGGCAAAGGAATTATAGCGAGCACATACTCCGTCAATTAATTTAGCACCTTCAGCAATGCCAAACTCAACACTCAATAACATGCCCCCAAAGCGGATTGCTCTGTTTGGCAAACCGCTGAAAAGTGCGGAACTGCCAGTGCTGACGGCTGTTATTGATGGCCTGCTGCAAAAAGGCATTTTACTCAATTTGCACACCATCCTGGGCAAGCACCACCCCAGTTTGCCCCACTGGCATTCAGCCGCCGAGCTGGCTGATTGGCAGCCTGACCTGCTGCTGACGCTCGGCGGTGACGGAACATTGCTTGAGGTGATACAATATGTATATGGAACTCAATTACCTGTGCTGGGCATCAACCTCGGCAGGCTGGGTTTCCTCGCCAGCATAGCTCGCGCTGATTTGCCCACGGCATTGCCGCTGATTGCAGCGGGCGATTGGAAAACCGAGCAGCGCGTAACGCTCCGGCTGCATGCGCCAGATTTTTCTCCTGGCCTCCCCGTTGCCCTCAACGATTTCACTCTCCACAAGCGCGCCACAGGTTCAATGATCCAAATAAGGCTGGAAATCGATGGTGAGCGCGCAATTGAATATTGGGCCGATGGCCTGATTGTCAGTACCCCCACTGGCAGCACCGCCTATTCCCTGAGCTGCGGGGGCCCGATTGTCTTTCCGGATTCAGACGTGCTGGTCATCACCCCAGTTGCACCGCACAACCTCAGTGTCAGGCCTTTAATCGTTCCGGCAAACGCGCGCCTAAATTTTTTTGTAAGCGGACGGGGCAAAAATCTAACACTTTCGCTCGATTCGCGTTACCAGGTTATGGAATACGGCGCAGAGGTGCGTTTGGCCACCGACAAGTGGAAACTCTCCCTCGCCCGTTTGCATGCCGAAAAATTCAGCGATACCCTCAGTGAAAAATTGTTATGGGGAAAAGACAACCGAAACGCACCCTGAGCGTTACCTTTGTGCGCAAATCACGGCGGCATATTCCACCCAAATCTCCGCAACCCATTATAATACAACGACATATGAAGCTCAAACTTATACTCCTCGGCATCTCCGCGCTCGCAGCAAGCAGCGCCTTTGCACAGGACATTGAAGGCGGCATTTTCCTCGGCACAGCCCAATATCAAGGCGACCTGAGCGAAAAACACATCACCCTGCCTGAAACCAAACCTTCCTTTGGCATCATCGGCCGATATTACTTCGGCCCACGAATTGATGTCGGCCTTACATTCAGCTATGGCTGGATTGAAGGCGATGACAAAAACTACGATGAAGACAAAGACCGCAGAAAGCGGAATCTCAACTTCCGCAGTTCCATCTTCGAGGTTTCTCCCCGCGTTGAAGTCAACATCCTGCCCTACATCTCTAACTCGAAAAAGTACAAACTCGCACCTTACGTGTTTGGTGGTGTCGGTTTTTACCACTTCAACCCTAAAACCGATGACCCTTCAGGAAACGAAGTCGCCTTGCAGCCACTCGGCACCGAAGGCCAAAACATTGGCGGCCCTGGTGAAAAGTATGGCCTCTGGCAGTTTTCCATCCCTTATGGTCTGGGTATCAAATACAGCCTCGGCAACTTCTGGAACCTTGGCGTCGAGGTAGGTCAGCGCAAACTCTTCACCGACTATCTTGACGATGTCAGCGACCGTTACCCTGATTTCAGCAATGGCAACCTCAGCGAGAAAGCCCGCGAACTCAGCTGGAGGGCTGATGAAGTTGACCCCAAATACTCAACTCCCCGCAGCCTCGGAAAACGCGGAGATAAAAACGACAAAGACCTTTACGTCTTTGCCGGTTTCACGCTCACCAAAACCATTCGCCGCTTCAGCTGCACCAATTTCTAAACCAAGCCGCACTTGTGGCATTTCGCCTTGCGTTATTTAGCACGCACGGGTGAATGATATAAAAGGCCCTGGCATCCTGGCAAAGGAATTCAGGGCCTTTTTCATTTCTTCCCAGCCCATCAAGATACTTTCTTCTCAAATTCCCGCGTTACCTTTGTTGATACTGGGCCCCAGCAGTCAACTGGTTTGCCTTTCGCCATCTGGCTCATTTCACATACCGGTCTGCTCTCGATTATTAAGGTGATTCCCCTCCGCTATTCCTTCAGCATCAAAATGGTACGGTTAAATTCCATTGCTGTTTTCAGCTCTCTTGCCATTGCTTGCTTCCTGTTCGCTCCTGTTTTAGTCCACGCCCAATTCGAGTTTGGTATCGCGGCAGGTGCATCCACCTACGCTGGCGACCTTGCCCCAGGGTTTTTCGTACCCGCCGAGTCTAGGCCCGCAGGTTCAATTTTTGTCAAGTATAACCTCTCGCCCGGCATAACACTGCGCGGATCTGTCTGGGGCGGAACCATTGGCGGCCGTGATACCAACCAGAACATCGAACGCCTGAGGGAAAGAAACCTCAGTTTCCGCAGCAGAGTCATTGAATTCAGTGCGGGCGCAGAATGGAACCTGCTGCCTTACAAACCAGGCAGCAATAAATACTTTCACACACCTTACCTCTTTGGTTGCCTGGCCATTTACCGGCACGACCCGCAGGCAAGAATTGACAAAGACTTGGACGGCGACCTTGACTGGGTTCGCCTGCAGCCACTTGGCACCGAAGGCCAGGGTACACCACGCTTCAATGACCGTGAAAAATATGCACTCACACAGGTCAGCATCCCTTTTGGCGCGGGATATAAATACAATTTCAACCGATTCTTTACCATCGGCATCGAGGTTGGTGCCCGCAAAACCTTCACCGATTATCTCGATGATGTCAGCACCACCTACACAGAGCCTGGTTACCTCACCGCAAACAGCGGGGCACTGGCCGAGCGCCTCAGCAACAGGACTGGCGAATACTTCGGCGGAGAACCCAGGCCCTTTACCAGTGCCGACCTGCGCGGCAATGCCAACCGAAATGATTGGTACTTTATGGGCGGCATCACATTTTCCTATAACCTCCTCGGCGGCCCATGCTTCCGTTTTGGCCGATAATCAAAAATTTCCTGCTTTAAAATGCATCCTCGGCCTGCCCTGAAATCAAGAAATCTGCTGCTGATTTTTGCTGCCGCTCTCGCCTTTTCCGCAGCCTCTGCCCAAAGCTATGAATTTGGGGTAACTGCTGGTGCCGCCAATTATTATGGCGATTTATCACCGCTGCCAGTGCTCAAAGAAACCAAACCCATGGCCGGCTTGCTCTTTCAGTACAACCCACGGCCCTACACAGCCTTTGGGGTTTCGCTGTGTTATGCCCAGGTAAGCGGTTCCGATGCCAATTTCACTCAAAACCGTCCGCGTAATCTCAGCTTTCGGTCCGACATTCTCGAGGCCGCAGGTACTGTAGATTTTCATTTTTTCAAATACGCTCAAGGGGTGCGCTCCAGAAATTGGACCCCTTATCTCTATACAGGCCTCGCCATCACCCGATTCAATCCCCAAGCTAACACTGACAGCGGATGGTTCGACCTTCGGCCACTCAATACCGAAGGCCAGGGATTCATTGACGGCCAGCCAAAACCTTATAAAGATATTACGCTTGCAATTCCCCTGGGTGCAGGTTTCAAAGTGAGGTTCGCTGACCGATGGAGCATGAACTTCAACGTAGGCTTTCGTGCCACCTTCACTGATTATCTGGATGATGTCAGCACAGTATATGTTGACAGGGACATTTTGGCTGAACGCAGCGGCAACCTTGCTTTGCGCTTGTATGATCGCTCACCCGAGCTGGGTTACATCCCTCCCATAGGCGAAAAAGGGCATCAGCGCGGCAACCCTGACAACAAGGACTGGTATGTTTTTAGCGGCCTATCCATCCTCTATGTACTGGCAGACCCAGGATGCCCCTCAATGGGCAAACCGCCACGCCTTTTAAGAGACTGGTAAAAGCATTGGATATCTCTCAAAATGGAACTGGCAGCGGGCATGCTGGGCCAGCACCTGATTCCCTGGAAAGCCAGCTCGATAAATCTCGCCTTCCGCGCCATGTGGCCATCATAATGGATGGCAATGGCCGCTGGGCACGCAAACAGGGCCTTGAACGAATTTTTGGCCATAAAAACGGCGTTAGTGCAGTGAGAAATGCTGCCGAGGCTTGCGCTGAACTTGGCATTGAATGCCTGACCCTCTACGCTTTCAGTACTGAGAATTGGAGCCGGCCCCAGCCCGAAGTAAACGCCTTGATGGAACTGCTGGTGCACACCATCCGCGATGAACGCCCGACACTCCACAAAAATGGCATCAGGCTCCAGGCCATCGGCGACATTGCCAGCCTGCCCGCCCAGTGCCAGGCCGACCTCAGCACTGCAATCGCCGAAACAGCTCACCACAACAGGATGACCCTTGTCCTTGCACTCAGTTACAGTGCCCGCTGGGATATCTTAAAGGCCGTTAAAAAAATTGCCCGGGAAGCCGCCTCCGGCAGCCTGAACCCTGCCGAGATAAATGAGCAATGTTTTGCCCATTCCCTCAGCACCGCAGCTTATCCTGACCCTGAATTGCTCATCCGTACCAGCGGTGAACATCGGGTCTCCAATTTTTTGCTATGGGAACTGGCCTATGCCGAGTTCTATTTTACTGATACCCTTTGGCCCGACTTTGAAAAAGAAGATCTCTACCGGGCACTGAATGAATACCAACGCCGAGAACGGAGATTCGGTCTAACAAGTGAACAACTGACGCAATGATTCGCAGCCTACTCTTTTTTCTTTTCGCTATCAGTTTTGCAGGCCATGCTGCCGCCCAGGCTGGCGCCGACACCATCCTCAGTTATGCTTTTCCCACCAAGTACACCATCGGCGGAATCAATGTAGTTACCGATCAGCCATCAAACCGCACATTGGTCCAGGCATTCAGCGGGCTGCGGGTCGGCCAGCAGGTTACAATTCCTGGCGATGACATCAGCCAGGCCATTCAGAACCTCTGGCGCCAGGGAATTTTTGGCGATGTCCAGATTTTGCTCGACCGTGTTGAGGGCGCAAATGCATTTCTCACCATCTCAGTCAAAAGCCGCCCGCGCCTCAGCCGATATTCATTCACCGGTATCTCAAAAGGCAAAGCCAAGGACCTCAAGGAAGCCATTGCCCTCCGCACAAATGAAACACTCACTCCGCAAACCATTGCCAATGCCGTAGAGCGCATTAAAAAAGTCTATGCCGACAAAGGCTTTGGTGATGTTACCGTCAGCGTAGCTCAAAGCCCTGACACTGCCTTCGGCAACAACAGCGTAAAACTCGACATCAATGTAAACCCTGGGCCACGGGTAAAAATCGGGGAGATTGTTTTTGTAAATAACACCGCTTATGATGATGCCAAGCTCCGCCGACTGATGAAAAAAACCAAGCAGCGCGCCAAGGGGTACTTCGTCCGAAACTCAAAATTTAAACCCGAAGACTACGCAGCTGACAAAGACAGAATCCTGAACCATTATTACACCAATGGTTACAAGGATGCACTCATTCTGCGAGACAGCGTTTATACCATTGCCCCTGGAAGCCTCGGCATAAAAATCACTCTGGATGAAGGCCGAAAATTTTTCTTCCGCGATATCAAATGGGTTGGAAATACAAAATTCACTGACGCCGACCTCAGTGCGGTGCTGAACATCAAACGCGGCGAAACATACAACCCTGATAAACTGGAAAGCCAGCTGTTTATGAACCCCGCCGGCCTGGATGTTACAAGCCTTTACATGGATGATGGCTACCTTTTCTTCAACATCACGCCCGTTGAAGTTTCAGTTGCCGATGACAGCGTTGACCTTGAAATCAGGATGTATGAAGGGCCGCAGGCTGTGGTGCGCAATGTTACCGTAAGCGGCAACACGCGCACCCATGACCATGTAATTCTGCGCGAACTGCGCACCAAACCAGGCGACAAGTTCAGCCGAAGCGACATCATCCGCACACAACGCGAATTGATTGCCACCGGTTTTTTTGATCAGGAAAAACTCAACGTCATCCCCACCCCCAACCCTGCTGATGGCACCGTGGACATAGAATACATTGTTGAAGAAAAACCCAGCGACAAAATCGAGTTCAGCGGGGGCTATGGCGGCAAAACCATCTATGGCCTCATCGGGCTTGAACTCAATAATTTCAGCCTCCGGAACATCGGCAAACCCAAGCTGTGGAACGGCTACCCCACTGGCGACGGGCAGCGCCTCAACCTCCGCGCCCAATCCAGCGGATTTGGTTATCAAGGTTACAATCTGACATTTACCGAGCCTTGGTTTGGCGGCAAAAAGCCCAATTCTTTCACCTTCAGCCTTTTTCACAGCAATGTCAATTACAGCAACCTCGGCACCGATCGCAGAGATAAAATGCAGAGCACTGGCGCCAGCATCGGCCTGGGAAAACGCCTCCGCTGGCCCGATGATTACTTCGTGCTGCAGAATTCCCTCAACTATACATTGTTCCGAATGGAAAATTATCCGCTGGTGCCGAATTTTACCAGCGGAAGGGCGCACAGCATCAGTTTGACATTAACCCTGCAGCGCAATTCCACCAGCGACCCTATCTATCCCCGTTCCGGCAGCAACTTTGTCTTCAGCGGCAGTTTAACCCCCCCATATTCGCTTTTCAATACCCTGAATTATGCCGAGGCGGCCCCTGCAGACAGATACAAATTCATCGAGTATCACAAATACAAGTTTGATGCATCACTCTATCAGGGCTTTGGCCGGCAGCGCAAATTGGTGCTGATGACGGGGGCCAATTACGGCTTCCTCGGCCTTTATAGCAAACGCACAGGCATCACTCCATTCGAGCGCTTTTTCCTCGGCGGTGACGGCCTTGCACAATTCGCCATCGATGGCAGGGAATTCATTCGCCTGCGCGGTTATGACAGCTATGATGCGGTTACCCCAAGCGGCAGCCGAACCGTAAACACCGGTGCCACCATCTATAACCGATACACCATGGAATTGCGATACCCCATCACCACCAGCCAGGCCGCTACCGTCTATGGAATCAGTTATATCGAGGCAGGAAATGCCTGGCTCAACTTCAGCAAATACAACCCATTCGATCTCAAGCGCTCTGCTGGCATCGGGCTGCGTGTATTCATGCCAATGTTCGGCCTCATTGGCTTTGACTATGGATATGGGTTTGATACCAGCCTTGTGCCAGGTGAAAACAAAAGCCAGTTCCACTTTTATATTGGTCAGCCGCTGAATTAGAGCCAGTTGCATCGGTTGGTATCATTTTAGCAAAATCGTTTAAAAAGGGCACCGCGGCCACATCGGATATTTGCGCAGGAATTGAGTTTTCGTGGCAACCGGTGGCGCACCGGCCGAGTCCCCCTTAAAATCTGAATTGCTTTAAACCCATCCAAACAATCAATATCATCTCCCTTACTATGAATCGCGCCCTAAAAACCCTGCTGAGTCTCTTTCTTGGCATTTTGCTCACTTCATCTTCTGCTGTCGCTCAATCAAATAGATACGGGTATGTGGACAGTGAGTACATCCTTGATCAAATACCTGAGTATCGCTCTGCTCAAAAACAACTCGATGACCTCAGTCTCAGTTGGAAAGAGGAAGTGGAAAAACAGGTGCAAAACATAGACAAACTTTACAAAGCCTACCAAGCCGAGTGGGTGCTGCTGCCTGAAGATGCCCGCAAAAAACGCGAGGAAGAAATTGCTGCCAGGGAAAAAGGCCTCAACGATTATAAAAAAGAGAAGTTTGGCCCTGAGGGCGAACTGTTTAAAAAACGTCAGCAGCTGATAAAGCCCATCCAGGACCGTGTATTTGATGCCATCCAAACTTATGCAAAGGATAACAGCATGGATTTTATCTTCGATAAGGCGGGTGCACTCACCATGCTCTACAGCAATGTCCGGCTCGATAAATCCAACGATATCCTCACTGCCATGGGCGTGCCACTGCCAGCAGCCAACCCAAAAAAATAAGTACTGTACCTGCCTGATAATCTCCCCCCCCAAATTTCCCATCTCCCAACTCAATAAATGAAAATCCTATATACCCTGCTGGCGGCCCTGATGCTGTGCAGTTTCGGCGCCAGCGCCCAAAAATTCGGACACATCAATTCCCAGGTGATCTTGCAGGCCATGCCTGAGGTCGCCGCTGCCACCAAACAGCTCGAGGTGCTGCAGACCCAAAGCGAAACACAGCTCAAGGCCCTCGGCGCTGAATATGATAAGCTGGTGGCCGAGTATCAGAACAATGCCGCAAGCGCAGCTCCCTGGAGCGAGGCTATCCGCAAAAACAAGGAAACCGCCATCCTCCAGCTTCAGCAGCGCGTACAGGATTTTCAGGACGACGCCCAGGCCGACATTCAGAAAAAAACCAACGAACTGCAGGCCCCCATCATCAAAAAACTGGAGGACGCCATCAAGGCAATTGCTGCTGAAAATGGCTACGCCTACATCTTCGATACAAGCCCGGGCACGGGGGTTCTTTTTGCACAGCCAAGCGATGACATCGCCCCAATGGTGCGCAAAAAACTCGGAATGCAGTAATTGGCCAAGCCTGCGCTGAATTTTTATGGCAGCCGGCAAATCATCAGCAGGCGGACAAGCTCCCCAGCCTGATGGCC
>CBDTVD010000052.1:0-9024 GCA_965363965.1 uncultured bacterium | reverse complement strand
GTGTGCGGAAACTGCTTCAGGGCACTGCCGCGCTGGAATTTTATGAAACCTATCCGCTGGTAGAAGTCTTCCCCCTGCTGCGCGAGGCAGACAGCCTGCTGCAGGATGAAATTGTCGAGGAGAAAGGCGGCTCAGATGTTATTCCTCAGCCCGCAGCCACAGTACCCAATCCTGTAGCATCCCTTCGCCCAGCGGGCGACACCACCGCCGCTGATTCAGGCATGGCAATGGTTACAGACACGGGCACCAAACTGGCCAGCACTGATACTGCAGCTGCAAAAGCGGCAGCAGAAAGTCGGCCGAGGCCGCTTCTCCAGGCACTTTTCCCCACAGGAATTCCGCAGGATGCAGCGCAAAGCCCTGTTGCCGGATATGTGCGGGCAACCGATACCGCCTTGGTCAATCGGATGCTGAGCCGCAAAGTGGTGAAAGATGCTTTGCCAGAGGACCTTAAATTCCTCTGGAGCAACAAGCCATATGGTGAGGAAGAACAATTCATCAGCCTGGTAGCGCTGCGCACCACGGGCATTGCAGGTGCTGAAGCTGCACTCGGCGGCGAGGTTATCCAGGACGCACGGGCCGACATTTCGCCGCAGGGAAGCAGCCACATGGTCAACATGCGCATGAACACCGATGGTGCAAATTCATGGGCTGAAATCACCCGCCGCAACATTGGCAAAGCAGTCGCCATCGTTCTTGATGATCAGGTTTACAGCTTTCCAAATGTGCAAAACGAAATTAACGGCGGAAGCAGCCAAATTACCGGAAACTTTACCGCCCGCGAGGCAAGCGACCTTGCCAACGTGCTGAAGGCAGGAAAGCTGCCTGTAGGTGTCAATATCATCGAGGAAGGAGTTGTAGGGCCATCGCTGGGTGCGCAAAACATCACTCGCGGTGTGGCATCGCTTCTTGCGGGGCTGATTACGCTGGTCATTTTTATGGCCCTCTATTACAATCGTTCAGGATTGGTAGCCAATGTGGCCCTGATCATCAACCTGTTTTTCCTGATTGGGATACTCACCTCACTTCAGGCTGCGCTCACCTTGCCTGGAATGGCGGGAATAGTGCTGACACTGGCCATTGCCCTTGATGCCAACGTGCTTATATATGAGCGTGTGCGGGAGGAACTTAAATCGGGCAAAGGCCTGCGGCTGGCTATTCAGGAAGGATTCAACAATGCGCTCAGCAGCATCATTGACGGGAACATCTGCAACCTGCTGGTGGGCATCATTCTGCTTTATTTCGGCAGCGGCCCCATCTACGGATTTGCAGTTGTGCTTGTCATCGGCATCTGCACCTCACTGTTCTGTTCAATCCTGGTTACGCGCATGATATTCGAGTGGATGCTGAAGCGCGAGCAGACGATCAACTTCGGTAACAAAGTGAGCTATAACATGCTATCGAACTTCAACTTTGATTTCATTGGCAAGCGCAAGCTGTTTTATGGAATTAGTGCCACCGTTATTGCAATAGGCATAGCATCGCTCATATTTCAGGGGCTGAATTATGGAGTTGACTTTGCTGGCGGCACCACATTCACAGTGCAGTTTGATGGACCAATCAGCACTGAGGCGGTGAGGACAGGGCTTACTGATAATCTGGGAAGTTCGCCTGAAGTAAAAACCTTCGGCGGCGACAATAAGCTGGCCATAACCACAAAATATCTTGTGGATGACCCTCGGGAAGGTGCTGATGACATGATCCGCAGCAGCATGGAGGCTGGCCTGGCTGAACTGCCTGTGAAATCTGAAATTCTGCAGACCCAAAAAGTGAGTTCAACAGTTGCGACTGATATCAGGTCCTCTGCGGTTTATAGTATCATATTCGGCCTGCTGGTGATATTCGTTTACATCATTGCGCGATTCCGGCGCTGGCAGTTTGCGCTTGGCGCCACGCTGGCTCTGATACACGATGTGCTGATTGTACTTACCATATTCAGCCTGTTCAAAGATGTATTCCCATTCAGCCTCGACATGGACCAGAACATCATCGCGGCACTGCTGACGCTGATCGGGTACAGTTTGAATGACACGGTGGTGGTGTTTGACCGTATCCGCGAGTACATCGGGCTGCACAAACGCACATCGCTGAAAACCAACATCAATAATGCAATCAATCAGACGCTGAGCCGGACACTGATTACATCATTCACCATTTTTGTGGTGGTGCTGATCTTGTTTCTGTTTGGCGGAGAAGCCATACGCGGTTTTGCATTCGCGATGCTGATTGGTATCCTTGTGGGCACTTATTCCAGCATTTTTGTTGCTACACCTGTTGTGGTTGACCTGCAGAATGCTGAGGACAAGCGCAAACAGGATCAGATTGAAGGCGCCCTGGCATAGTTTTTCTTCCCCTGCCTAATTTTGGGGAATGAAAAGGATAATTTTGGGGCTGGCCCTGGCGGCCACCGTTTCAGTTTTGAATGCTCAGAAGACTGAGTATGCCAAAATCACCACCGATGAGGGTGTGATGCTGGTCTATCTTTATGATGCTGCGCCTATCCACAAGGCAAACTTCATAAGGGTGGCAGAGGCTGGCATTTATAACGGCACCACTTTTCACAGGGTAATTCCGCAGTTCATGATTCAGGGGGGTGACCCCTTCAGCAAGGATGCGGACCCCAACAACGATGGCATGGGCGGCCCAAAATATTCGGGACTTGATTATCAGCGGAGGGACACTGATGACTCAAGTTACTATACCATTCCTGCCGAAATAAAACCAGAGTTGTATCATCGCAAAGGGGTTATAGCAGCGGCAAGGAACGGAGATGCACAGAATCCTGAGAAGCGCAGCAGCGGCTCACAATTCTACATTGTGCAGGGCAAAGTTTATAGCAAGCCCGATTTGGCCAGTTTGAGCGCAAGAACGGGGATAAACTACACTGAAGCGCAGAAAGAGGCATACAGCACAGTCGGCGGAACGCCGTTTCTGGATGGAAATTACACGGTATATGGCGAAGTAATCAGCGGAATGGAAGTGATTGACAAGATCATCATGGCCCCAAAAAACAATCGCGATAGGCCACTGAAGGACATCAAGATGACCGTCGAAATCGTGAAGCTGAGTGATAAGGAACTCGAGAAAAAGTATGGGGTAACCCTGCCACTGAATCTGATGGCGAAGTAAGGCGGCCTATTTTTGGGACTACGCCGCTCTTTAAAAATTTAACTATAAGCTAAGGCCCCCAGTTTGTCATCTGCGGCAATGTGCTGCTGATGGAAACGTGGGGGCCTTGATTAAAACATCGCCCCCCTTACAGATGAAGAAAAGCAGGGGCAATGCGTGGCTCGCGAAACTTAAAGGGTGCTATCTCAGCTGCACCCGAGGCTGTTGCCGCAGTTGAGGCACTTATAACAAGTGCCGTTGCGGATGGTGATATGGCCGCAATTATCGCAGGGGGGCGCATCGCCCATCATGCCGCTGAGGTAATCGTTGGCTGAGTTTTCACCGGCGCGCTGTGTGCCGCTTTCCTGATAGACCGCCTGCGGCTGAGGCTCAGGCTGATTGACGGGCAAAGAGGGGAGGGGCGCCGAGTAGGTTGGGGCAGGGGTGCTGCCTGTCAAACTTTCGGGCTGAACCTGCACCAAATCTGTACGGCCGAGGTATTCATAGCCGAGCAGTTTGAAGATGTAATCCACCAGGCTGGTTGCCGACTTGATGTTGGGGTGGCCCTGCACACTTCCTGAAGGCTCGAAACGGGTGAAGGTGAATTTGTCCACAAACTCCTCCAGTGGCACGCCGAACTGCAGGCCAACCGAGACGGCGATGGCAAAACAGTTCATCAGGCTGCGGAAGCTGGCCCCTTCTTTATGGATATCCACAAAGATTTCGCCGAGTGTTCCATCCTGATACTCGCCTGTGCGGACGAAGATGGTTTGACCGCCAACTGACGATTTCTGAGTAAAGCCATTTCGGCGCTGAGGAAGTTTTTTTCGCTCGACTACGCTGGATAGCTGGCGCTTGAAGATGGTGTCGGCGCTGTTGTGGATGATGTTACGGGCGGCCTCGAGCACCTGCTCAGGGGTGAGGTCTTCGATATTGAATGCTTTTGCCTGTTCAATTGCCTGAGAAGGCTCAGTTTGAGTGAGGCCGATGGCGGACTGATCGTTTTTATCCTCGTCTTTGTCGCTTTTGTTGCTCAGCGGCTGGCTCATTTTCGAGCCGTCGCGATAGAGGGCATTGGCTTTGAGGCAGGATTTCCAGCTGAGCTGGTAGCACTCCATCACTTGTTCCACCGTGGCTTCATGTGGAAGATTGATGGTTTTGCTGATTGCGCCGCTGATGAATGGCTGTGCAGCGGCCATCATGCGGATGTGGCCGTGGGCATGGATGAATCGGGTGCCGATGCTGCCGCACTTGTTGGCTGTATCGAAAACGGGAAGGTGCTCAGGCTTGAGGCCGGGTGCGCCCTCGACAGTCATGGTGCCGCAGACGTATTGATTGGCTGCTGCGATATGCTCCCTGCTGAAACCGAGCGAGCGGAGGAGGTTGAAGCCTGGCTGATGGTAAGCGTCAGATTTGAAGCCGAGCCTTTGCATGGTTTCCTCGCCGAGGCTGAAGACGTTAAAAACAAAATCAATGTCGAAAGCGGCAGGCAGCAGGGATTCTATTTTGTCGAGGTCGGCCTGTTTGAATCCTTTGGCTTTCAGCGATTGGTGGGTGATATAGGGTGCACCGGCCAGGGTTCCTTTGCCTTTTGCGTAATCTACAATGGCTTGGGCTTCATCGGGTTTGTAGCCGAGGGTTTGGAGCGCCAGCGGCACACTGCCATTGATTATTTTGAAGTATCCGCCGCCGCTGAGTTTTTTGAATTTGACCAGGGCGAAGTCTGGCTCTACACCTGTGGTGTCGCAGTCCATCACCAGGCCGATTGTGCCTGTGGGTGCCAGCACAGTGGCCTGTGCATTTCGATATCCCCACTTTTCGCCCCATTCCAGGGCGTTGTCCCAGGCTTTGCAGGCCGCGCTCATCAGGTAGTCGGGGCAATATTTTTCATCTATTCCGTTGGGCTTGATTTCGAGGTTTTCATAGGCATCCTGGGCGTTGTATGCCGCGAAGCGATGATTTCGGATGACCCTGAGCATGTGCTCGCGGTTTTTGTCGTACTCCTTGAATGCGCCGAATGCTTTGGCCATTTCGGCACTGGCGGCATAGCTGCGGCCTGTCATAATCGCGGTGATGGCGCCGCAGATGGCAAACGCTTTGGGGCTGTCATAAGGGATGCCGGCGACCATCAGCATGCTGCCGAGGTTGGCGTAACCGAGGCCGAGTGTGCGATAATCATAGGATTTGCGAGCGACCTCTTTGCTGGGGAACTGGGCCATCAGCACGCTGATTTCCAGCACTACAGTCCAGATTCTGACAGCTTGCTCAAAGGATTTGACATCGAAAGTGAGGTTTTCTTCGTTAAAGAATTTGCGGAGGTTGAGCGAAGCGAGGTTGCAGGCGGTGTCATCAAGGAACATGTACTCGCTGCAGGGGTTGCTGGCGCGGATGTCGCCGCCCTCGGGGCAGGTGTGCCACTCATTGATGGTGGTGTGGAACTGCACACCAGGGTCGGCACAGGCCCATGCGGCATTTCCGATGTCCTGCCAGAGTTTGCGTGCAGGGATTGTTTTGATGACATCGCCGGTCATTCGGCTGGTGAGTCCCCAGGGGGCATCTTCAGCCACGGCATTCATATAGGCATTGGTAACTCGGACTGAATTGTTGGAGTTCTGGCCACTGACGGTGCGATAAGCCTCGCCTTCATAATCGCGGTCATAACCGGCGGCAATCAGTGCAGCGACTTTTCGCTCTTCCTGCTGCTTCCACTGGATAAATTCTTCCACTTCAGGGTGGTCAATGTCAACGATGACCATTTTGGCTGCTCGGCGGGTGGTTCCTCCGCTTTTGATTGCGCCTGCGGCGCGGTCGCCGACTTTGAGAAAGCTCATCAGGCCGCTGGATTGGCCCCCGCCGCTGAGTTTCTCGTTGGCTCCGCGGACATTGCTGAAGTTGGTACCCACCCCTGAGCCATACTTGAAGATTCGGGCTTCACGCACCCAGAGGTCCATGATGCCGCCTTCATTCACCAGGTCATCTTCCACACTCAGGATAAAGCAGGCATGGGGCTGGGGGCGCTCATATGCACTGGTGCTGTTTTTTATTTCGTCAGTTTTTGGGTCAACGTAATAGTGGCCCTGGGGCTCGCCGGTGATTCCGTAAGCACTGAAAAGGCCAGTGTTGAACCACTGGGGGCTGTTGGGTGCGGCGTGCTGGCCGAGGATCATATAGACGAGTTCGTCATAAAACACCTGGCCATCTTCTGGGCTGGCGAAGTATCCGTGGCTTTGGCCCCATCCGCGCCAGCAATCGGCGAGCCGGTGAGCGACCTGTTTAAGGCTGGTTTCGGCACCGAGTGTGCCATCGGGCTGTGGCACACCTGTGCGGCGGAAATACTTTTGGGCAAGGATATCTGTGGCTACCTGGCTCCAGGCCTTGGGGACCTCAACATTCTGCCGTTCAAAAACCACATCGCCGCCTGGGTTACGAATTACCGAACTGCGGAGCTCGAATTCATACTGGTCATATGGTGATTTACCCGCCTGGGTAAAGTGGCGCTCGAACTTGAGGGCCTGGGCAGCATTGCCCTTAATTTCTTTGTTTTCCTGGGATTTAGGATTCATTGTCGATTTTGCTGAGAGAGTTAAAAGTGTAAAAATCAGGCCATTATGGCAAAAAACTGATGCTTGGCTCAGTGATGCCTGCCGGCTGATTTCAGGGGGAAAGCGAAGGTACTTTGACAAATGGCAACACGCAAAAGCCAATTATCCCCACAAAGTGCATATCGTTTTCGGTGCTGATTTTTAAATGGTTATCCTTTCTGTTTGTCGATGGTTTGTTGGATAAGTACAAATTTCGCTTGCACATAGTCAAGATGTGGTTATCCATCAGCATATCGAAATTTGCCCCATGCTTCGGGCAGGTCTGTTTTTTATTTCTGTTTTATGGATCGTGCTTGCTACGGCCCAGTCGCCAACAGGGACGATAAGGGGGGTGGTGGTGGATGCCAACACTGGCGAGCTGCTGCCCGCTGCCAGCGTGGTACTGATTTCGGCTGCTGATACACAGGGCATTGCCACTGATGAGCTTGGCCGCTTCAGGTTCAGCGGAATCGCCCCGGGCCGGCACAGGCTGCTGGTGAGTTATATCGGCTATAATCCAGCGCCAATCAACAACATCATCCTGAACAGCGGCAAGGAAACTGTGCTGGAAGTGCCGCTGCAGCCAGCGTATGTTCAGCAGAATGAAGTGGTGATTACCGGCACCCGGAAAAAGGACAAACCGCTGAATGAAATGGCGCTAATCAGCAGCCGAATGTTTACCATTGATGAAAGCATGCGCTTGCCAGGGAGCCTGAATGACCCAGCGCGGATGGCCACTGCCTTTGCCGGAGTGGTGGGGGCAAATGACCAGCGAAACGACATCGTGATCAGGGGGAACAGCCCCAGCGGACTGCTCTGGCGCCTGGAGGGAATTGACATACCCAGCCCCAACCACTTCAGCATCCAGGGCACTACCGGCGGCCCTGTCAGCATATTGAACAACAACACCCTCACCAATTCTGATTTTTTTACCAGCGCTTTTCCTGCAGAATACGGAAATGCCCTGAGCGGCGTATTCGACCTGAGGATGCGAAAAGGAAACGACGAGAAATACGAATTCCTCGGACAGATTGGGCTGAATGGCCTGGAACTGGGGGCAGAAGGCCCAATCGAAAAATCAAAAGGATCGAGTTTTTTGGCCAATTATCGCTATAGCACATTGGGGGTATTTGATGCGCTGAACATCAACTTGGGCACCAGCGGGGTGCCGCAATATCAGGATGTAACATTCAAAGTGTCGCTGCCTTCAGCCAAGCGGGGCAGCATCGAAATTTTCGGTATCGGCGGCACCAGTTATATCGCCAACCTCGCCAGCAAGCGGGACTCAGGCGACTGGACATTCGGTGCCAGCCGAAACGATATTTATTTCGGCAGCGATGTGTATGCTGTCGGCGGCAGTTACAGCCGGATGCTCAGCAAACGGGCATTCGTCAAGGCCATTGCGGCAACTACACTCAGCAGCCAGAAAATCCACACAGATTCACTTAACGATGAAAACGCCGCATTTCCGCAGTATGATGAAACCAATAACCTGCATCGGCACAGTGTGCATGTATTTATTAATCAGGGGATAGGCGCGCGGCACAAACTGAAATACGGGGTGATTGGCAGCCTGCTGAACTACAAAATTGACGCTGAGTTTTTTCACACTGGGCTGGGCCAGTGGCTGGTGCAGTCAGCAGGCGATGGGCAGACACTCCATGCCCAGGCTTATGCCCAATGGAAGTCCTCCATTACGGAGAAACTGACATCCTCCATCGGCATTCACAGCCAATATCTCGCGCTCAATGGCCATTCCACTTTAGAGCCGAGGGCGGCGATTCAGTATGCACTTGCAAAAAAGACCAGCATTTCTGCAGGTTACGGACTCCATGCCCAAATGCATCCGCTTTCTGTTTACTTCTATACTGATGCACCAGCCGGGTCTGATGCACCGGAGACCAATAGAAATCTGGATTTCAGCAAGGCGCAGCACCTTGTGGCCGGATATGAGCATTTTATCGGGGAAAATACCCGAGTAAAGACTGAAGGCTATTATCAGCAGCTTTTTAATACCCCAGTCGAAAGGTCACCGACCTATTTCAGCACGGTGAACGTTGGGGCCGATTTCGGCATTCCGCTCAAGGACAGCCTGGTTAACAAGGGCACTGGCCGAAACTATGGAATAGAATTTACGCTTGAAAGATTTTTTGCCAGCAATTATTATTATCTGTTCACCGCCAGCCTTTTCGATTCCAAATATCGCGGAAGCGATGGGGTGCTGCGGAACACGGTGTTCAACAACAGCTATGTGCTGAATGCCATTGCTGGGCGAGAGTGGAAACTGGGCAAGGGGAGCAGCATTTTCTCGCTCGACCTTCGCGCAACCACAGCC
>CBDTVD010000051.1:0-9070 GCA_965363965.1 uncultured bacterium | reverse complement strand
ATCCTGAGGTTCCACTGGCACCTGGCACCCCAATCGTGCGGCGGGCAACGGGGATAGAAAACCGAAAAGTGCTGCTGGAATGGACAAAGAGCACCGAAACGGATTTTCACAGCTATTCAATCTATAGAAAAAAAGTTGCCCCTGGCGAAGAGTTTCAGCTGTATGCCACGATTCTGGATGCTGACCGCACCATATATATCGACAGTGTGGTGGAGGTGCAGAAATACAGTTACTGCTATAACATTGTTACAGCCGACCGGTGCGGGTACACCAGCCCACGGCCCAGCAATGACGGATGCACGATATTGCTGAAGGGCGAGGCAGTGCCGTTTGAAAATTATCTGACGTGGAACCCATACACCGAATGGAAAAATGGAGTGAGCCACTACAGCCTGATGCGCAGAATGCCCGACGGAAAACCATACAGGGAAATACTGAATACAGCAACAACACCAAATCAATATAAGGATGACAACCTGGACTATGACTATGGTGCCTACTGGTATCAGGTGCAGGCGTTTGAAATCGGGGGCGATGGAAGCACCAGTGAAAGCAATGAGGTGCTGCTGTATCAGGACCCGCTGCTGCACATCCCCAATGTGTTTACGCCCAGCGGCGACACACTGAATGAAACCTGGGGAATTGTGCCAGTATTTGTAAAGGATTATCACCTGACTGTCTTTAACAGGTGGGGCCAGCAAGTCTATGACTCGCAGGATAAAAAGAAACTATGGGACGGTTATTTCAAAGATGCCGCGCCGTGGGACAATGTGTTTATTTATCAGGTTACCTACACTGGCTGGGATGATGCCGTCTATAGCCGTAAGGGATTTGTAACCATTCTTAAATAACCTGGGCACTGAAGCCCAGCAGCCCGGCCAGCGCAATGGCAATGCCGGCCCCAACCTCGAGTGGTGAATGGGCACGGCTGTGCAATCGCTGTGCTGAAACAATCACAAGGAGCAGGATGGCCGAAATGGCAAAAGGCTGCCACCGCGGATTCCGGCTCCACATATGCAGGAAATAAATTGAAACCCAGGCAAGCCCTGCTGCATGAAGGCTGGCCTTGATGACAAAAGTGGAGGCGAAAAGCACGGCAAGCACAGCCATCTGGCCAACAAGAAATGGAAATGCGCGCTCATAGGCTGGGATGTTTTCGCCTGGCAGCAGCATCAGCAGAACCAGAATGGCGAGTGTACAGAACAGGCTGGTAAGCAGCGGTGCGCGCCGCTGCTGACGGGTCATGCGGAGGGGATCGAGGCCCAAGACCCACACGGCCACCAGAATGGGCAAGGCTGCCGAAAGCAGCACCACTGCACTGAACCGCACCAAGCTGAAGGCATAATGGCCATAAGTGAGGCTGAGAGCCAGATACACATAGCTGAACAGAAAGACGGGGTGCAGGGCGATTGCCAGTACTCGGCCGATGTTTGACAATCCGTTTCTCAAAATGCGGGGAGCTTTTCACCCTTCACAAAAAGGGGTATTCAGCAGAGATTCAAAAATACCGCACCACAACTCTGCCAGCACCTCCTCTGCCCAGTCTGGCGCTCAGCCTGACCATGCACCATTTGCTCCCGATGCCCCATCTTTGCACAGATGGCCAAATCAGCGGTAAGGATAGGAGTATTTGCTTCAGGCGCGGGCTCCAATTATTTGAAATTGCTCGAAGAGTTTGAGGGAGACGCCCGAATCAGCCTGCCGCTGCTTATCTGCAACAAGCCCGAAGCAGGAGCAACAGAACATGCGGCCAACTGGGGCAAGGACATCCTCATAATCGACAAATCAGATTGGGCCGAGCCGAATAAACTTATCCAGGTAATGAAGGGATATGACCTCGACCTGCTTGTACTCGCTGGGTTTCTGTGGCTGCTGCCTGAGGAAATGATTTCAGCTTGGCCGAGGGCAATTGTGAACCTGCACCCAGCCCTGCTGCCCAAGTTCGGAGGACGAGGAATGTATGGCAGCCGAGTGCATCAGGCAGTGCTGGACGCTGGCGAGGGAAAGACAGGCATCACCATTCACTATGCCGATGGCCACTATGACAGCGGCGACATCATTGCCCAGCAATCCATCCCCGTATCCATAACTGACACTGCCGAAACACTCGCCAGCCGCATCCATGCGCTGGAGCATCAGGTGCTGCCGAGGATTATCAGAGAGCTCAGCGAGGCGCTGCTATCCCAATCAGCGGATTAGGGTAAGGCTGCCGTTTTGGCGCTGTGGCTGGCCGCCAGGCAGGGCATATTCAAGTGAATAGTAATAAACACCGGGTTTAGCAGGACTATTGTTTTCGAGGCTGCCATCCCAGGCATCAGTGCTTTGCGTGGTTTTCCACACCAGTGTTCCGTTTCTGTCATAGACGGTCAGGCGGAAAAACGCTGGATTTTGAATTTCGACTTTGAACTCGGCATTCACAGCATCGCCGTTGGGGGTGAAAACGTTGGGCACGGTTACCACTGCGCCTGCACTGATGGTGATTTCTTTGATGATGGTGTCGGTACAGCTGGCAGCATTCATGGCAATCAGTTTGACTGTGTATCGGCCAGTGTCGCGATAAGTATGGGAAGGCGAGGGCGAAAAATGGATGGGGCTTCCATCGCCAAAGTCCCAGTTGTATCCGATTGCCCCGCTGGACTGATTGCTGAATCGGCAAACCATGCCCTGGCAGCTGGGGCTGGCAAAGCTGGCCATTGGTGCGGGCAAAACCTCGATTATCGTCTGGGCCTTTCGGTTGCCAGCATCAGCAGTAACCGTAAATCGTCCGCTCTTTTTATAGGTATGCTCAATGGCAGCATATGGCGATTGAGCTGCTGGTGCATCGCCATCGCCCCAATTGATGACGATGGCCTCATTTTCATTCATGCCGCCCAGCTGCAGCTGAAAGATCTGGCCGATGCACACAGGAGCCAACTGGCTGAAAATGAAATCATCGCCTGCAGCAGAAGCTGGTGTTTGACCTGCGCGCACCTCGCCGCCCATTTTTGGAGTCAGCGGCATTTGAGGCCGCTGACTGGCCCGAGCATCAGCCGAAGGGCGGCTGGCGGAGGGTTTTGGTTTTGGCTGAGTGCTGATGGTCGGCTTAGGCTGAGTCTCCTCGCCTTGGATGATTATCGGCTGGGGCTGATTGTCGGCCTGAGTGAATGGGGTGCCGGGCTGCTGAAGAATTCCGGGGGCGGATTCCACCACCTCGGCTATTTTTCCATCGGTTGCTGGGTGAGGCAGGCTGATTAAAATTGCGCCGCCCACCACAGAAGCGCCCACCAGGCCGAGGCCAATCCACTTGCCCAGGGCTGATTTGATGATGCTGCCTGATGCGCTGGTGCCTGCGGCTGTGCCAGCCAGGCCCTGCTGCACTGCCTGCCAGCCCGCGTGCATTTCGGCAGGGGTGTGGGCAGGGGTGTGCCCATCAAGGGCCGCACTGAATATCTTGTCTATGTTCTCAAGGTTGTGGTTCATTGGTCAACCTCCTGATTTTTTAAGAGTTTTTGCAGATAAGCGCGGGCCTTGCTCAGCTGGCTTTTGCTGGTGCCCTCATTAATGCCCAGCTGCTCGCCAATTTCCTTATGGCTGAACCCCTCAATAGCATAGAGGTTGAATACCATCCTGTATCCGTCTGGCAGGCGCTGGATGAGTTTCATCAATTCCTCGGCCCCCAGTTCTCCGCTGATGGTTTCATCGGTGCCGCTTTCGGGTACATTGTCCAGGCTGGCGGTGGCGGGGTTATGGACGGCCTGGCGGCGGAACCTGTCTATGCTGGCATTCACCATCACGCGGCGCACCCATGCCTCCAGCGGGCATTGCCAGCCAAAGGTATCCAGTTTTCCGAATACTTTGATGTATCCTTCCTGCAGGATATCGAGTGCCTCGTCTCGATCGCGGGTATATCTGAGGGCTACGCCGAGCATTTTGGGATAGAATTTTTCGTATAGCTGCTGCTGGCTGCGCCGGTCTCCGCGCAGGCAACCCTCAACGAGGGTACGCTCACTGTCGGCCGGCTCATACGCCATCTATAGCTGCTGTTTGACGTGGAGGACGGGCCCCGCCTGATGCAGGTTGCCCGCCTGTTCCATTATTTTTTCCACCCTGATTGGCATTCCCACGCTGACAGGGTGCAAATGTGAAGCCGAGCACGGGGGAACAGGGCCCAAAGTTTGCAGGCCGCCTGGCGGAAATGCTGCGCAACATCAGGCACCTAAGCCAGCCCGCAATCGCTGAAGCACTGGCTCAGCTCGGCCAGCCGAGTTTTCGGGCCAAACAAATATGGGCTTGGATGTGGACGCGGCATGCCCGCAGTTTTGATGAAATGAGCGACCTGCCGGCCGCACTCCGCACCCGACTGGCTGAAGAGTTCACACTCGCCGCCCCTGAGATCGAGAAATGGAGTGAAAGTGCCGATGGAACGGTGAAATACGCCATTCGGCTGGCCGATGGCAGCATTGTGGAAAGTGTGCTGATTGTGCACAAGGACCGGCTGACTGCCTGCATCAGCAGCCAGGTGGGGTGCAGCCTTGATTGTGCTTTCTGCGCAACCGGCAGAATGGAACGCCTGCGTAACCTCTATTTTGATGAAATCTATGGCCAGGTAGCCATAATGGATACGGAAGCCAGAGTCCGCTTTGGCAGGGGGCTGACCAACGTGGTGTATATGGGCATGGGCGAGCCGCTGCTGAACTATCGGGAAATGATGGGCAGCATCGAGCGGATTACAGCCCCGGATGGCCTCGGGATGTCGCCCAGCCGAATAACGGTGAGCACGGCAGGCATTGGCAAGATGATCAAAAAACTCGGTGAGGAAAAAGTGAAGTTCGGCCTGGCGCTCAGCCTTCATGCCCCCACCGATGTGCAGCGCAGCAGCATCATGAGCATCAACGAGTCGAATGACCTGCGCACGCTGGCTGAATCATTGAAAAGTTTTACTGCCGAAACGGGCCAGCGTGTTACCCTTGAGTATGTGCTGCTGCAGGGCATCAATGATTCGATGACCGATGCAGATAACCTCGCCCATTTCAGCCGGTCTTTTGCCAGCAAAGTCAACCTGCTTGAGTACAACGCTGTCGCTGGTTCGGGCTTCAATCGCACCAGCCGAAACGGGGCCTATCGCTTCAAGGAGCGGCTGGAAGGGCAGGGAGTAATCGCCAACATCAGGCACAGCCGAGGGGAGGACATCGATGCCGCCTGCGGCCAGCTTGCGGGCAAGGTTCAAACCATCGCCGATGCCCCTATCGCCTGATGCCGCGCGTCGCTGTTCTGATTACAGCCTACAATGCTGAGGCCACCATCCGCCAGGCAATGCTTTCAGTGGATGGCCTGCCATTTAATGACCACATGATATATGTGGTGGATGACTGCAGCATAGACAGTACTGCAGCCGTCATAGAGCCGCACTTGGCGGTGCTGCCGATTGAATATCTGCGCACGCCCCAGAATCTGCACATTGCCGGCGCCGCCAACTTCGGGCTGAGGCACATTGATGCTGAATTCATCTTTCGGCTCGACAGTGATGATTTCTGGCAGCCTGGCCATGGCAAGCGCATCCTGAAAGCGATGGAGGCAGACCCTGAATTGCTGGCTTGCGGGGCAGGCGCGGAATTTATTGAGGCAGGAAAGCAGCCCAAAGAATACCACCCCCCGAAATCGCCCCAGGAAATACTGGCCTGGAACGTTTGGAGCAGCCCAATGGTGAACTCGAGCGTGTGCATCAGGCAGGCGGCGCTGCGCGAGTATGAGGGCCCTTACACAGATCGTTTTCGCAACCCGCCGATGGAGGACTGGGAATTGTGGGTCAAACTTGGTTTGCAAGGCAAACTAATGAACCTGAAACATATCGGCTGCACCAAGCGGGTCCACTCCAAAAGCGGCACTGCCCTGGGCTCAGGCAATCGCACAGCGTCTCTGGAGCTGTTTTATCGCTGGGTGGCGGATGCTTATGCTCTGCCTGCCATGCAGCAAAATCTGGATGTGCATTTAAAGATGCACACGGGTTGCGCTCTGACTGCCGAGGATGCCGCAGCGTTTAAAGATTATTTGCCTGCACTGCAAGCTGAGCTGAAAGAAAATCTGATGGTGCCTGCAGCCGTAAGCAGAAAAGTGATGGGCAGAAAGCTGAATGCCAAAGAGCCTGCCGACCATAACTCAGCTGATTGGGATGCCTGGGCAGGGCTGATGAAGCGATATGCGCCGACGACACTCGTCAAAAAATCCGTCAGCAGGTTTATCAGCGGCGGGGAACGGGGCAATAAGGATTGAGCCTATCAAGGAACCAGCCCAGGCCAACCCGCATGGAATTGTATTGATAGGGCAGCCCCAGGCCATCGTCGGGGCCGATGCCCCTGGCAGTGCCCCCCAGCCAGCGATATTCGGCATGTACCAGAAAATTTCGCTTTTTGGCGACGAGCAGTTTTGCGCTCAAAATATTCATTCCGTCAAACTCGGCCCCATTCCAGTCGGCAAAAACATTTCGATTGTCGCCGCTGGGGAACCACCGATACTCCCAATAGGTGTGTCCGAACCGGAGCAGGGCAGCATAACTCAGCCCGCGGTCATGGCCGAATGGGCGGGAAGACTGGCTGCCTATTCGGCCGTAATACACTCTTCCCCCTAAATCGATCCGCTCATGGAGGCGGGCAATGCTGGTAAACCCAGCCTCCCACTGTGCCAGGATGACAGATTCTTTTAAATCCGCGAGTTTTCCAAGTTCAGGGCCATTGACTTTTCCGGTTTTAGGGTCAAATAATTTTCGGGTTGACTCGCCGAAACCAGGTCCCAGGCCGAGGCCAAGCAGGTCGCGAAAGGTGATGAATTTGTCAGCGTCATATTGGCCGGCAATGGTTTCCAGCAAACTGAAACGGGGGTGCGCAAACCCGTAGGAGAGCTGATTGACCGTCTGAATATAATTTTTTCTTGTGGCATCATATTCTGTCCACGTGCTCTTTGCTGTGCCTGCTGTGATAGCCAGGTATGCGATGTCCTTCGGCAGACCCTGGCCCTGCATGTCAATGCATGCAAATGCCATGGCTACAAGAAAAAGGAGGGATTTCAGCTTTGCCATGATTTTTAATCCGACCCCGAAGTTAGGGACGAAAAATGATTCATCAACAATCCGATTCAAAAAGGGCATGGAATGGCCTAAAAAGTATTTGAGCCAAGCATGACGAGGGTGCAGTGCTCAACCGTCTCAATTCCGGCTTCCTTTAATTTATCTTCGAACTCCCGATTCTCGGTGCCTGGATTAAAAATCACCCTCCGAGGCTTTAGGCTGACAACATAGTCGTAAATGTCACTCTGGTTCCTCGAGCCTATGTAAAGGCTTACGGTATCAACATCCTGCAGTTGTGGCTGATCGTTGTGAATGGGGAGGCCGTCAATCTCGCCTTTTTTTTGGCCGACCGGAATCACCTGGTGGCCATGGGCCTTGAGCATTTTTACGGCGCGGTTTGCAAATCGGCTGACATCTGGCGTAGCGCCGAGTACTACAGTTTTCATACAGAGTGATAACGCCTCAAGGGGATATAGGGTTTTTGGCGCCTATGGCCCCGCACGGTCAATGGCTGCTGCACCAGTTGAAAATCAGCACGATGCCTGCTGCAGGTGGGCCGAAATAAAGCAGGTATTTAATGATTCTTGCCCAGGCTGGCTCGTGATGGTCATCGTGGTCTTCTGCATCTTCCTCCGCGTGGGGTTCAGATTCCTTGAACATCTGCCCAGCCATGGTGATCGGTATAAAGCTGGCGGACAATTCCATCGCTCAGGCCCACTTTGGGCACATAAATCTCGCGCATTTCAAATGCATGCATCAGGCTGAGGTAAATGTCGAGTGCAGGGACAATGACATCGGCGCGGTCAGGCCGCAAGCCGAGTTCGAGGATTCTGGCTTCCAGGGGCATGGTTTTCAGCATGGTGTGCTCCCGCTCAAGCTGGCTGATGGTGGCAGGCTGCATGGGCCCGAGGCCGAGCAGTTTACAGGCTTTGATGATGCTGCCGCCCATGCCGATGGCTGACAATGGATGGCCAGGCGGCCTGTGCAGTTTCACCCACCCCAGCATGCGCTGTGTTTCCGCTTCATCCTGCTGATTTTTCAGCATCCGCAAGGGGCCGACTCTGAAGCTCTCGTCTGCAATCCGTCCTCCCTGCCTGATGATGGCTAGTTCGGTGTGCCCCTCGCTCACATCAATGTACAGGTAGGCATAGTCAGGGTCTAAAGTGTCGGTAACATGGTTGCTGATAATCAGCTCTGCTTCCTGGTGGCTGTTCATCAGGCAGATGGGCACTTTGCTCTGCTGCTGCACCCATTCAAAGGCCATCGAAACGTTTCCGGCCTCATGGAGTCCGCTTACTGCACAGCATCGCCAGGCTTCCACATTGCTGACATAGATCAATCGCCGGTAAGCTGAAAGGATATGGGCCAGCTGCCTTGCTTTTCCCTTGCTGATTGTTCCGCGCATCAGCACGTCATCGCCCAGCCTGAGCGGCATCCGCGTGAGCGACATTTTATGAAACCGCACCTCACCCCCAGCCTGCACCACGTTGGTTTGCAGCAGGCGCGTGGCACCTGTTCCTATGACTATGGCGGCAAAGTTCATCCCTGTTGGTGGCAGATGCAAAAATACCCCAAGCCCAACACCTTCAATAAAAAAAGCCCCGCAGCAATCAGCGGCCATCAAAACAATGATGGTTTGCCGATTGGTGCAGGGCCTTGCGCACATGGTCCCGCCCTGATTCCCTCCCATCGCTGAAAACAGGATTGGGAGGGGGGGGCGAAAAGTTTTCTAATCTTTTTGCATCAGCTTAGTGGCTGTCGGCAAGCAATTGCTTGCTCTGGCGCTGTCCGCTGCTGGTGATTACTGTCAGAACGTTTACGGTTGCTGAACTTTTGAGGGCATTGAACCTGATTTGGTTGTTGCCTGCCTTCAGGTCCACTCGACCTGCATACAGGGTTTTTCCGCTGAGGTCAACCATCATCATGTCGGCATATCCGTCATCGCTGCTGTTGAGTTCGACAACATAGATGCCATTTCCTTCGCTGTAAATCCGGCTGAGGGCAGGTACTTCAGGTGTCAGGTCAACTTTG
>CBDTVD010000050.1:0-9111 GCA_965363965.1 uncultured bacterium | reverse complement strand
GTCCAGTTCCTTCTCCACCTGGTCATCTTCAATTTTAAGGCTATCAAACCGCGCGCGGCTGAGTAGCATTTTCTTCTGGATTACTTCAGCCAGCACATAGCAGGCAGCTTCTTCACGCGTTCCGTCCCAGTCAGTGAGCTGATTGAGCTGAATTTCAATTTCGCTTTGCAGCACCATTTCATCGCCCACCACCGCAATAACTCTGTCTATAACTGATTGTGCTTTGGCCGCAGAAGAAATCATCAGCAAAAAGATGAAAAAGGCCGCCGCAGGACGGCAGATTGGGTGCTTTGGGCTGATAAACAAGGTGGTGAACAGAGATTGATTTAAAAAAAACGAGTATGGAGCTGAGTAAAATCGGTAGAGTATCCCCTCTCAGCCCAAAATTGACGTGTTGACGGCTTTGCTGGTTGGCAAAAACAATGCAGTTAGATTTTTTTAATCAATGCATCAAGGGCTGATTGATTAATTTCCACCTTATGGCTGCCGCGGAGCCCTTTCAGCCATTCCTTCTCCATGCTGCTTTGATAATCGCTGATCACAGAGCCGCGAATGTCCTGCAAAGGGCGGGGGCCCCTGGGAATGGTGTTTGTAACCAGCACAACTGTGTAAGAACTGCCATCGAATCCGAGGTCCTTCATTCCATTTCCGGGGGCAATTTTGCTGAGGACAGGATTTCCTTCCACCAGCATTTCACCTTCCTTGTAAGCAACCGCAAGGGGGTTCTTTGCATTCAGCTTGGTATAGATGTCAAAGGCGCTGCTGCCTGCGATGGCCATTTTTTTGATATCATTATATACGGCTGGGCTTGAAGTAGTTAAAATGGTAGCCACCTTCCGCTCGCCGATCATGTAACTATCCAAGTGATTCTGATAATAGCGCTCAAGTCCAGCTGAATCGGCTGTTACCTTGCTCCAGATTTGATTTTCTAAAACTTCAAACAAAAGCAGTCCTTCCCGATACTCTTTGCTCAGTCGGGCAAAGTCTGCATTGTCGGTTTCAAGTTTTTTATCGGCGTATAATAGCACTACCTCATCAACCCAATGCTGATAATAGTCATTCACAGCCATGGTCAGGTTTTTATACTGCCCTGCCGATTGGCGCTTTTCCAGCCATTTGCTGAAATCGGCCCAGGTATAAGTGCTCTGCCCCAATTTAAAAAGCCAAGCTTTAGAGTTGCTCCATGTGTCGCCCTTCCAATTTCCGTTTAATAGCGATGTGTCAACGGCGGTGCGCGTAAACTTGACGAGGCCTTTTTTCTTTTCGGCAAAGTTGTATTTCTGCTTAAATTTTTTCACAGCCTCCTCACGGCTTTTTTCAGAACGGGAATCACGTGATATCCTATTCCTGATTTGATCAGTCATGGCCTGCTTATCTGCCAGCGGCTTCAGCGATTGCCTTTGCAGAATATGCCAGCCATAGGTTGTTTGAAATGGCACCGAAATATCACCATCATTCATCAGGTTGAAGGCCGCTTCTTTCAGTTGCTCAGGATAATTGGCAAAACTGTTGAAAGGTGCCATTTCCCCGCCCTGCTCAGCAGATGAAAGGTGCTGGCTGTATTGTTTGGCCATGGTGGCAAAGTCAGCGCCGCCCATCAATCGCGCATATATGCTGTCCGCCTTTGTTTTGGCCGCTGCTTTTTCCTCAGGGGTATTTCGCTCAGTTGCCACTATCATGATGTGGCGGACTTTTACTTCCCCCCGATAAGGCCGGCGGTCGGTGAGTTTTACAATGTGATATCCAAATCGAGTACGGAATGGCTTGCTGATGTCGCCAGCTTTTTTCAGATTATAGGCAGCTTCCTCAAACGGATAGATCATTTGAAATGCAGTGAAGTAGCCGAGGTCTCCACTGTTTGCCTTAACTGAAGGGTCGGTTGAGTTGTGCATGGCCAGCGCAGCAAAATCTCCGCCCCGCATGGCACTGTCATATATGGAATTAATTTTTTTCCAGGCCGCAATTGTGTCAGCCGGCGAGGCGTCTGGATTCACCCCAATAAGGATATGGCTTGCCCTGATCTCGCTGCCCATCCTTTGATAGGCTTCATCAATCAGGCGATTATTGACCTCTCTATCATTTAAATATGGCTGTGAAATCTGGGCCCTGTACCCAGAGTATTCCTGCCGAAATTTTTCAGTGGTATCCAGCCCGAGGCGCTCAGCCTCCATCACTTTAAGTTTGAAGCCTATGTAGAGGTCGAGGTAATTACTGACACTTTCTTTGTTGTAAATATCAGCGGCTTTACCATTATTTTTTTCATAGACGTATTTAAATTCCTCTACAGTGGTAGGCTTGCCGTCAATGGTAAACAAAACATCTGATTGTGCCGAAACACGCAAGGTTGTGCAGACAAAAAGAAAAAGACAGAATGCTTTGCTGGCTAAATTAAAGGGGGACATATATGCAATTTTGGCGGTGGCAAAGTTAAGGCCAAGCCTCTACAGCCCCCCTGCTGGCTGAGGCATAAGCGAGTAACTCACTGAATTGTGCCCAATATCAATGCTGATTAAATCTACCGATGCCAGATTGATCAAAACCCGTTCAGCAATATGCGGCCGAATGTTGGCCAGCCGGCATAACTGCGAAAAGGAAATCTGCGCATTGGTTGTAAGATAATCAAGCAGGGCCTTTTCAGCTGCCTCATACCTTACTGTTGCGCCAGTCGGGCTCCGTTTGCGGCGAAGCACCTCACTCATAATCTTGTTTGCATGGATGTTTTTATCATCGTGCCTGATGTAAACCACCCAGTCTCCATCTTCAGTTTTGGCTTGATGCACCTCTGTTTCTGAAGCAGGTACTTCAACTTCAAGTACAGTTTTGTCCTCTACAGTGTGGGTTGTCAGCTTAAATCTCACCTCCGGCAGGCAATGCCGCGTAGCCGCAAGGTCAATCATATAGGCCTCTTCATCACTATTGATTCCGATTATTCTGCCATTGTCCTTTACCCCGATAAGCAGCCTGCCGCCCACTGAGTTGGCAAAGGCCACAAGCGTCCGCGCTATTTTGCTGGCACTGGAGATATTGAACTTGAAATCAAGGGTCTGACCTTCTCCATCTGCTATCAGTCGCTTTAAATAAATTTCCTGGGGGCTGATCACTGGCTGAAAAAAAATTGCAAGAAAACAAACGAGAAATGAAAATAATGAGAATTGGCTCAGGTGCAAGAATAATACGCCGGGCAAGATGGTCAGCCATCAGCTGGTTGGAAAAAATGGCAAGCCAGCTATCCTTAGCAGAGGCTTTGCAGGACTCCAGCAGCCGTGCCAAGGCAATGGTTCCCAAGTGTTTATGGCTTTTTGTTCAGGCTATGCAGCCTGCGTTTTGGGGGCACAGTATTCTGTGTAGAGTGCCTGCAAATGCTGGGCAATCATTTGGGCGCTGCGGCCCTCTATGTGCATTCTTTCAACCATGCTCACCAATTTGCCATCTTTGAAAAGGGCAATGGCTGGGCTGGATGGCGGGTAAGGAAACATATACTCGCGGGCCTTTTGGGTAGCCTCGGTATCCACACCTGCAAAAACGGTCGCCAGATGGTCAGGTTTAAATTCACTGGAGTTCAGTGAAGCCACAACGCCAGGCCGAGCTGTGCCAGCTGCGCAGCCGCAAACGCTGTTCACCACCAGCAGAGTAGTTCCTTCAGTGTCTGCAATTTGATTTTCAACAGATGTTGCATCCTGCAACTGTTTAAAACCCGCATTGGTGAGTTCTGCGCGCATGGGTGCCACCAATTCTTCTGAGTATCGCATTTCTTTTTTCTTTTTTTGAGGCTGAATGAGATGCTGGTTATCCATCGAAAGATTGCCAGCGAAGCTCACGGGGAAATACATTATCATGGAACTGAAAGTTCCCACCCAAGCGTTCAATGAGCCGGTGGCTTGGCCTGACATTTGTGCATAGCGCCGACGAGTTTTTAAAACTCGACTTTCTTTTACTCCGATCAAAAAATCTGCATGAACGCAACGCTCAGCCAAACCGATATCAAACCGAAATACAAAGTCGCCAACATTCAGCTTGCTGAATGGGGCCGAAAAGAAATCTATCTTGCCGAGGCAGAAATGCCCGGCCTGATTGCCCTGCGAGAGGAGTTTGGAAAGAGCCAGCCATTGAAAGGTGCGCGCATTGCAGGCTGCCTGCACATGACGATTCAGACAGCAGTTCTTATTGAAACCCTGACAGCCCTGGGTGCCGAGGTGCAATGGAGTTCCTGCAACATTTTCAGTACCCAAGACCAGGCTGCCGCTGCCATTGCCGTAACTGGCGTGCCCGTTTATGCCTGGAAAGGAATGACCGAAGAGGAATATGACTGGTGCATTGCGCAAACAATCATTTTCCCTGATGGCCAACCCCTCAACATGATTTTGGATGATGGCGGCGATTTGACCAATTTGGTGCTGGACCAATTTCCTGAAATGATTCACGGTTTGAAAGGCATCAGCGAAGAAACCACTACCGGGGTTCTGAGGCTTTACGATCGCATGAAGAACGGCACTTTGCCAGTGCCTGCCATCAACGTAAATGACTCTGTAACCAAAAGCAAATTCGATAACAAATATGGTTGCAGGGAGAGTTTGGTGGATGCCATCCGCCGCGCAACTGACATCATGCTGGCAGGCAAAGTTGCAGCAGTGGCAGGATATGGCGACGTGGGAAAAGGCTCGGCCCAAAGCCTCAGAGGTGCGGGAGCAAGGGTCATCATTTCAGAAATTGATCCCATTTGTGCATTGCAAGCCGCAATGGATGGTTTTGAGGTGAGAAAAATGGAAACAGCCATCCCCATGGCCGATATTATTGTAACCGCTACGGGCAACAAGGATATTATCACCGGAAAACACTTTGAACTGATGAACGATAAAACAATCGTTTGCAACATTGGCCACTTTGACAATGAAATTGACGTAGCCTGGCTCAACAAAAACCACGGTGGCAGCAAAGACACCATCAAGCCCCAGGTGGATAAATACACCATTAATGGCCGAGACATCATTTTGCTGGCAGAAGGCAGGCTGGTAAACCTCGGCTGTGCAACAGGCCACCCCAGCTTTGTGATGAGTACCAGTTTCAGCAATCAAGTCCTCGCCCAAATCGAACTCTGGACAAGCGCCGACAAATATGAGAATCAGGTTTATGTGCTCCCGAAAAAGCTCGATGAAAAAGTAGCTCGGCTGCACTTGGCCAAAATCGGTGTGGAACTGGAAGAACTCAGCGATGAGCAGGCCAAATACATTGGTGTTCCCATTGCAGGACCTTATAAAGGCGAACTTTACCGCTACTAAATTATCCCATGGTGCGGCTTTCGGTTAATATCAATAAAGTCGCCCTCATCAGAAATGGCAGGGGAGGCAATATGCCTGACCTTGCTGAATTTGCAAAAACGTGTGAGCGCAGCGGCGCGG
This sequence comes from uncultured bacterium, assembly GCA_965363965.1. GTDB lineage: Bacteria > Bacteroidota > Bacteroidia > CAILMK01 > CAILMK01 > CBDTVD01. The sequence goes on along the minus strand of CBDTVD010000050.1, from coordinate 3,715 downwards.
AGGGAATTACTGTCCACCCTCGCCCTGACGAACGGCATATAAAATTCAGCGACTTGATGCCACTGAAAGCTGTGGTTGCCACAGAATTCAATATCGAGGGCAACCCTACGGATGATTTTGTTGAGCGTGTGCTGGCAGTAAAGCCCCATCAGGTTACGCTGGTGCCTGATGCGCCCGATGCCTTGACCAGCAATGCTGGTTGGGACACTATCAGGCATGCCGAATTTTTAAAAGAGGTTCTGGGCCGATTCCAGTCGGCAGGCATCCGCACTTCCATATTCGTAGATCCCGACCCTGAGAAAATTGAAGCCGCAGCAAAACTCGGCGCCGACAGGGTTGAACTCTATACCGAAATGTATGCTCGAGAGTATTTGGCTAATCGCGACCAGGCAATTGCCCCTTATGTCCTTGCGGCCCAAGCAGCCCAAAATTGCAGCCTCGGCTTAAATGCAGGCCACGACCTCAGCTTGGTAAATCTCGAGTTTTTTGCTCACCGGATCCCAAATTTGCTGGAGGTGAGCATCGGCCACGCATTGATTTCCGATGCCCTTTATTATGGCATTGGCAATGTCATTGGCATGTATCACCGAAAACTGGAACTCGGCTCCCTCACAGCGTAGGCTGTGCTTCGTTCTCCGGAGCACCGAACTGCAGGGCATAGAGTTTTCCATAAAGGCCACGGTTATCGAGGAGTTCACGATGCGTACCCTGCTCTTTAATCACCCCTTTCTCCAGCACTATGATATGGTCTGCCCCCCTGATGGTGGCAAGCCTGTGGGCAATGACAATGGCCGTGCGGTCATGAAGCAGCAAATCAGTGGCTCGCTGAATCATTTCCTCAGTTTCCTGATCTACGCTTGAGGTTGCTTCATCCAAGATGAGTATGGCAGGGTCCTGTACAATCGCCCTCAGCAGAGAAATCAGTTGCCGCTGCCCAGTGGATAAAGTGTTTCCCCTTTCCTGCACACTGTATTCGTAGCCGCCCGGCATGCGCTCAATGAATTTGTGGGCACCAATCAGCTTGGCGGCTTCAAGTATCTGAGCATGTGTGATTTCAGGATTGTAGAGCCGAATGTTGGCATCAATAGTGTCGCTGAAAAGAAATACATCTTGGAGCACAACTGCAATTCCCTTTTGCAATGCAGCAATTTTATAGGCCTCCAATGGCTGATCATCTATCAGTATGGCCCCTTTCTGATAAGGATAAAGCCGATTAATCAGGCTGATGATGCTTGATTTTCCTGAACCTGTGTGGCCAACAATGGCAAGGGTGCGCCCCTGGGGAATGCTGAATGATACGCCTTTTAAAATCCAATCCTCATTGTTGTACGCAAACCACACATCCCTATATTCAACTTTGCCCTGCAAGGGGCCAATTAGGGTGCCTTTGTCTGGCATTTCATCTTTCATATCCAGCACATTAAAAATTCTTTCGCTGGCCACCATCCCCATCTGCAGGGTGTTGAATTTATCGGCTATCTGTCTGATGGGCCTGAACAGAAGATTGATCAGCAATATGAACATGGTGATTACCCCGAATGCGATTTCACCGGCAATCAAGCCCTTGGCACCGTACCACACAATCAATGCAACCGCAATGGCACTAAACACCTCGATGACTGGGAAGAATATGGAATAATAAAGGATGGATTTTATGTTGGCATCCCTGTGCTTGGCATTAATGTCGGTAAAGCGGCGGAGTTCTTCCTCCTCTCGGCCAAAAGCTTGCACCACCTGCATTCCCGTGATGTGCTCTTGTGTAAACGCATTCAGCTTTGATACCTGGTTGCGCACGTGCTGAAAACTGACCCTTACTTTTTCTTTGAAAATATAACTGGCCACCAGCAGCAGCGGAAAAATGGCAAGTGCCACCAGACTCAGCCGCCAATCGGTGGTAAACATGATGATCAATATCACAGCTATCTGCAGAATATCCCCTGCAATGCTGATTAAGCCCTCGGCAAACACATCCGCCACCGCTTCAACATCGCTGATTGTTCGAGTTATCATCACCCCGACAGGCGTACGGTCGAAAACACTTAGTTTTAAACCCATCACCTTTTTAAATGTCCTGTTTCTCAGCCGCTCAATGGCTATCTGCCCCAGATGGCTGGTGCTGTAACTCTGAAAATAATTGATGACGCCCTGCAGCAGCAGCATGCCTAAAATGATTGCCGCCCAGCGCAGCAGTTCATCCCCATTATGGGTGATGATTACACGGTCGATTGTTTTTTGAATCAGGGTAGGGATATATGGCCCGATCAGTGCCGCCGAAACTGTCAGCACAAAAGCAATGGCTACCAGCAATTTGCGGTCGGCGACGAGTTTGAAAACTCTTTTCAGCAATTTCAGGTCGAAGGCCTTGCCATTGACACTGGTTTCAAAACTCATCTTGTTCTTTCAATAAATCGGGGGGATAATGCACTTTCCACAGTACCAGCCCATGCGGGGCTGCCAGCGATGATGCCAGGGTGCGATCTTGGGCAGCCAAAGCATCCTTGAACTGCTGCGGTGAAATTTTGCCTTTCCCCACATCAATCATTGCCCCAGTTAATGCGCGCACCATGCCGCGCACAAACCTGTTGGCGCGAATAGTAAACACCAGTTTGCCGCGGTGGTTCCCCCACTCAGCCTTCAAAACCGTACAGCGATGGTGTTTCACCTCAGATTTTGATTTGCTGAAGGTCGTAAAATCATGCTCACCTGCCAGGCACTCTGCGGCCTGTTTCATGGGCTCAGGGTCAAGAAACCAGCTGAAACGCAGCGTGCGGTCCGATGCAAAAACCGACTTGCCGAGCGAGATAAAGTACTTGTATTCCCTCCAGCTGCAATCAAATCGCGCATTAAATGCGGGTTCCACATCATACGCTTTCAGCACACTGATGTCATTGGGCAGAAACTTTTCCAGCATTCGCCGATGGTCTGGGGTAAACGCCCCGTCGTAATCAAAGTGTGCTATAAAGTCACGGGCATGCACCCCGCTGTCAGTTCTGCCGCAGCCGTGTACAGCTATTGGCGTTTTTAATTGCGCCGACAGGCATCGCTCCAGTTCGCCCTGCACCGAAACTCCATTTGGCTGACGCTGCCAGCCGACAAATCGTCCGCCGTGATAACAGAGCCGCAAGGCATATCGGGGCATCGCTTTATCGCCCAGAGTTCATCAAATCCTCGATGTGCTCTGCTTCTACGGGGATATCCCCCATCAGGTCAACCAGGCCATCTTCAGTAACCAGTACATCATTTTCAATCCGCACACCCAGGCCTTCAGCCCTGATATAGATTCCTGGCTCAATGGTCAGCACAGCTCCCACGGGGATGGGCTCCCACCGGCTCCCGACATCGTGCACATTGAGCCCCAGATAATGGCCCAGGCCGTGCATATAAAACTGTCTGAAAGCAGGATTTGGATCGTCAGCGATACCGATTTGGGTGGGCTTCAGCAGGCCCAGCTGCAGCAGTTCCTGCTCCATGGCAGGTATCACCGATTTATGCCAATCCATCAGGCTGATGCCAGGCTTCAAAGTACTGTAGGCCACCCGCTGCACCCGCAGCACAGCATCGTACACCGCCCGCTGGCGTGCTGTGTATCGTCCATTGACAGGAATCGTTCTTGATAAATCGCTCGCATAGCCCGCATACTCAGCCCCGACATCCAGCAGAAGCAAATCTCCATTGCGCAATGGCTTGTCGTTATCGTTATAGTGGAGGATGCAGG
>CBDTVD010000049.1:0-9157 GCA_965363965.1 uncultured bacterium | reverse complement strand
TAAAGGTGGATGCATCCCTGCGCAGAATCGCAGTCCATGGTAAATTGACGCTTGAGCTTGCTTGCCAAAGCCCCAGCAAAAATGCTGTCCTCCAGATTATACCTGTTTTTCCACCCAGCACACACCAAAATAATGTCCCTGTTGGTCTGCGTAAGCCGATCAACTAATGCAGTTAAATTGACAAAGGCCCCAATCAGTATTTCATAGGCATTCCCAATTTCTTCCAATGCTGAGGTGCAGTTGGTGGTGGTGAGTACCACTGATTGGCCTGCGAACGCAGGATTCATAAAACTGAATGGTGAGTTTCCAATGGAAAAACCCTCAACAATTTCTCCTTGCCGTTCAGCTGCCACAATAAAACCCTTGTGGCGATAGGCATAAGCTTCTTCCAGGTGCTTTACCGGGATGATTTCCTTCACCCCATGCTGCAATGCAGTACAAATGGCACTGCTTGCCCTGAAGATATCAATCAATACAACTGTCTTTCCTTCCGGAGAAAAATATGGGAGCAATGCCGGTGATAGGCAGACCTCGAGAAAAAACTCGCTGGTGTCTGGCATCATCAGCTTTTGCCCGCAAGAAATGGAAGCTTAACCACCTCGCCCGTTACTGCTTTACCACGTATATCAATTGAATGCAGAGTTCCCACCGTGCTTTTGGCAGCAGGTACATAAGCGAGGGCAATGGGATAGCCGAGAGAAGGTGACATGGTGCCTGAAGTTACTTCGCCAATTTTTCCTCCATCAGAATCTATTACGGCTGCGCCATGCCTGGCAATTACACGGTCTGAAAATTTCAGCCCAACCAGTTTGTTATCGGGCCCATTTTCTTTCTGCGCCTTAAGAATGTCTGACCCGACAAAAGTCTTGCTCAGCTTGGTTATCCAGCCCAGGCCAGCCTCAAGCGGGCTTCTTTGATCATCAATGTCATTGCCATATAGGCAAAATCCCATTTCCAGGCGTAAGGTATCCCTGGCCCCTAAGCCAGCAGGCTTTATGCCATGGCTTTGACCGGCTTCCATAATTGCATGCCAGATTGCAGTTGCCTGGTCATTGGTGCAATAGAGTTCGAATCCGCCCGCACCGGTATATCCTGTGGCCGAGATGATCACATCCTTTTCACCAGCAATGGCCCCTACACGAAAATGATAATAAGCAATTTCAGAAAGGTTTTCCTCGGTCAGCTGATGAAGGATTTCAAGTGCACGCGGGCCCTGCAAAGCCAGCAGTGCCATCCTGTCGCTGTCATCGGTGAGTTTTGTATTTAATCCGTGGCAGTGCCCCGATATCCAATCGAAATCTTTTTGCCGATTGCTTGCATTTACCACCAGCATCCACCGGTTATCACTGAAGCGATAAACCAGCAGATCATCAATAATTCCACCTGCAGGATTGATGAGGGCACTATATTGGGCTTGGCCATCTACAAGTTTTGAAGCATCATTGCAGGTAAGCTGCTGAATCAATTTCAAACTGTCAGGCCCTTCCAGGATAAACTCGCCCATGTGGCTTACGTCGAATAAGCCCGCAGCATTTCTCACTGTGTTGTGTTCATCAACAATACCAGTGTATTGCACAGCCATTTCATAACCAGCAAAAGGCACCATTTTTCCGCCTAAAGCAATGTGGGCCGAGTGCAATGGGGTGCGCTGCAAATCAGTTGCCTGCATGTGGCAAAGGTAAATGGCCAGAAGGGTTGGCCGCCGATGGGGCAACACTCTGCAGCATCAGCTGATAATAGGGCTTTTTTTCAATTTTGCTCTTTATCCAAATGGCAAAATCAATGTGTTTGCTGCTGCCTGCATGAAATGGCTGCGCACTGGCTAAATAGACGTCAATTTCTTTCTTCAGCTTTTTATCTGCCAGTCCATCCGGCTTGTTGAGGATTGCCGACAGCAGTTTCAGAAACGTCCGTTCTTCGCTGTAAGCGTCACCTTTCAGCAATGTTTTAAACAGCCGCTTGGCTTCGTCCACTTTATATGAAGCATAATCAAGGTTATCATTGTCATAGTGCAGTATGGATTCCAGTATGGTCAGGCTCAGTTGCAATTCAGGGCTCAGTCGGCTATAGTTATCTTTTGAAAAAAGGTGGCTAAGTGTTTTGATTGCCTGGCTCGGCTGCCTCAGGTAATAATAATTCAGGGCCAGATTTACGTGCAAGGCATAGTCATAATACTGCACTCCTCTGGTGTGCTCATTCCCTCTGATATCCTCCAGCAAGGCAAGTGCTTCATTCAATTGCCCTGTAAACATGTATAGTGTCGTCAGGCTTTGATTATAGGTCCAGAAATAATTTTCGTTCAGCAGGCCATCAAATCGCTCGAGTTCCTCACCCAATACCCTGGTATATTCGAACGCGAGATCATAGTTGCGATTGATAATCAAAGTGTTGATTATCCATGTAAGCAGGTTAAGTTTCGATTTGTGATTTGACTTGTTAAAAAATTCTGATTGGTTAAAGCTCCGATAATCGCTGAGCAGAAAATCTTCCAGCACATCAAACCTGCCATCCTGCAGCAAACTGTCTCTGACGCAAACGTGAATTTTCAGTCTCACACTTGAAAGGTTGTATATCTCATTGGCAATCTCAAGTTCGGCTGCCACTTTTTCAAGTTCGGCTGTAATGTCATTGGCCTTGTTTGAGAAATTTGTACGGCGGAGACGATAACTAATTGCTGCTATGGCATGGTTTGCTTGTTGGATGGATTGATATTTGGTAAAGTTTTCTTTTCTTTTTTCAATGTACACAAGCGGATTGATTTCATTGAAACTGTCGCTCAGTGTAATCAGCTCATTGTAAATGTGTTCCAGCAAATCATAGTACTCACTCTCTGTACAAATTTTTTCGGCACGCTGATAATAGTATAAGCTGAGGGCATACTGTGCCTTATACCTGAAAATATTGGCAAGCGCCAGCAGATTTACTGCGCTGATTTTATCATCGAGGGAAAAATGCAGATTCAGCAGGCTCTTTTCAATATCCACTTTCAGCCTGTTCCGCAGGCGATGGTGGGCATTTGCGTTGCCTTCATCCCCTTGGCTGCCAGTTCCGCTGTCTTCAGCCTCCCCGAATTTGCCCCCCCTAAGGCTATCAAAAAGCAGGGTTGATTTACTGTCATCTGTACGCTGATACTTGGCAGCCAGCAGCCTGAAATTGCGTACTTCTTCCTTTTTCAGGCTTTTGATTATTTGCTGCAGACTATCCATTTTGAGAAATTGGCCGATTTGAACGCGTAAGATTTTGGCGCAATTTAAGGTGTAAAGATGCTGTGTTTCGGGGTAATTTCGTATCATCATCATCACCAGAAAAATGCGGCAACTGGCCCTCAGCTTATTAATCTGCCTGCTGGCAACGGTTTCACTCCATGGCCAGGCCAGCAAGGATATCAAGTTTGGTGCACTGTTTTATGACAACGGTGTGCAGGCAGATACCCTGCAAATCGGCAAGCAGTATGAACTCAGAGTGAGTTTCGAGAATTTAGGCGATGCCATACCAGCGGGCACATCTCTCAGCTTTTACTGGGCAGCCCAGCCCATTGACCAGTTTCCCCCAGCTGACACACTTGGTGCGGCGAAATCAGTTAAGGGCGATTCAACCTTCAGCCTCCCTCCCTTAAAGTCACGCGCAAAAGGCCATTTCAGTTTCCCGATAGAGGTAACCGACAGTTTCAAGCCAAATGAGTTTAACATAGTAATCATTTGGCCAACTGAGAGCTATTCTGATGACAATGCCAGCAACAACGTATCCAGCAGGCCCTATTACATTCTGCCTCGCGATACTTCAACAAGCGTTGCCCCATCCCCAAGTGCAGGAATCACCATCAGGCCAAACCCAAGTTCATCCTTCTTCGAGATTCGAGCCCAGGGAGCTGAATTGGCTGAGATGTATAATCTGCATGGAAAAAAGTTATGGAAAGCTGATATCAAAAACGGGACTGCAATACTCAACATGCAGGATATTGGCAGCCCAGCATCTGGTGTTTATTTAATCAGGGTTGTATCGGCAGCAGGGACTTCAGTACAAAAAATACTGTATCAGCCTTAATTCAATTTGTGCATGGCCCACCACCAGCGGTCAGGTATTTCGGCACGGGTGGCCGTCAGGTAATCAGCATAAGAACATGGAAGAATGTGGCGGCTGCCAGCAAACTCTTCTTCATTCATGGGTATTTCCATCCACCACCTGTCGGTGCGTTTGCTTTTGTAAAACACAATCTCTTGCCTGTTGCTGCTCATAGTGGTGATGTATTGCAGAAACTCCTCTCTGTTTTCCTGCGGGTGTTCATTATACCTCAGCAGATAACCATCTGCAAAATACCAAATCAGCTGGGCAATTAATTGGGCACCTTGAGTTTTTAGGTCGCTTTCCCATTGGTATTCATACATGCCAAGGCACTTGAGTGTGCTGCTCATGCCGGCGTATCGAAGCAAGGCACAGGCCTCCTCACCGAAAAATCCGTGGGGCCCGCCCTCAAAGGCACTGGGCATGTCCCCTCCCCTGATGACCGACATATCCATGCTCAGCAGATTTGCACCGCGGATGGCAGGTTCAGCATCAGTAAGGTTGGCCCGCACATCACCGAGCCTGTGAAAATCAAAAAATAATTTTTCCAAAAAGCTCTGCATCGTTGTGTCAACGTGATGCCCTTGCAGTCCAATCCCCGTTAACGAAAAAAGAAAACTTGGTTCCTGGGTTAATATATGCTGAAGATACGTGGTAGGCCCAAGCGGTTCATCATCTTTCAAGTTGAAATCCAGTTTGGGATCCAACAGAACCAAGTGGCAATATTTCCGAGTGTAATGGTATGCAAGGTATTGGGCATAGGTGAGCTGCTGCCGACCATTCAGGATCACAGGGACTATATTACTGGCGATCAATTCACTCAGCAAAAAACCAAGTTGCTGGAGGCTTTTGATGCTGTAATCAGTGCGATAGTTGCCCAAGTCGGCAACGTTTTCAGCAAGTTCCACCTTTGATAAAGCATAAAGCTGGTTGCGTATGGCATAACTGGCTTGCTCCCCATTATCTGTGTCTGTTATACCAATCAGCACAATTTGGCGGCCATCAAGGTCAATTCTGCCGCCAGAATTTACCCTTACTGCATTATGCCATCTGCCTTCCTGCCTGGAAAACTCAGCACTGAGTTTAGATTGCTCTACCGGCTCAAGGAAATCAAGGATATCAAAACTCATGGACGGCAATGGCAAACCAATTTTTGAGGGATGGACAATAACTGCATTGTTACTTGAGCGAAGGTAATGACAGGCTGCCAACATTCCTACCTTTGAGCAGTGTATCTGTTGACAGGTGGCACTGGCCTGCTGGGCGGGCACCTGCTGCATTACTTATGCAGAAAGGGAGAAAAGGTGCTTGCCTTACACCGCATGGGCAGCAGTTTTGCTGCGGCTGAATTTATCTTTAAGTGCCTCAATTCCAGATTCCATACAAACCTGGATTTTCACAGCTGCGGCATCACCTGGCACCCGATTGAGTTTTTGGATAATGTGAGTCTCGAAGAGATAGACCCAGCAGCAATCACTGCCATTGTTCACGCTGCGGGCCAAGTTGATTTTTCTTATTCTCAAAGAAACAAGATATTACAGAGCAACCTTGCATTGACTGATGCAGTGGTGCAGTATGCTTCAAATCATACTCTTCCGCTTGGGTATATTTCATCCACGTCAACTTTAAACCGAAAGCATAAAGGCAGCACAACCGAAAGTTTTGAGACTGAAAACATTGGTCAGCGGTCGGCGTACGGAGTGGGAAAATTAAGGGCGGAGATGACGGTTTGGCGTGCCATTCATGAGGGGCTGTGCGCTGCAATCATAAACCCTGGCATTTTACTTGGGCCAGGGGATTTCAGAAAAGGGAGCCTGAAAATGGTAACACGGGCTTCCCAGGGTCTCACGCTTGCTCCTGCAGGCAGCAATGGGTTTACCGATGCAAGCGATGCAGCCCGCGCGATTGTGGAACTGATGGAAAACCAGATGTTTGGCGAACGATATGTCTGTGTAGGCTTCAATATTTCTTATCTGAATTTATTTCAGCGCATTGCAGCCGCGGCGGGGACTCATCCGCCAAAAAAAGTATTGTCACCTGCCCTGGCTTACAGCACGGCAAAGGCACTCGAAATATGGAGCAAAATATCCGGCCACGACCCTTTTATTTCACCTGATTTGCTGCGGACAACTTCACGGCATGCCCAATACCAATCAAGCAAACTGGAAAAAGCATTAGAGTTTCAATTTACGCCAATGGATGATACCATCACCTTTACAATGGAAGCCCTTGCCGCTGCCCCACTGCATGGGCTGGTGTAATTTTCCGGTTTTTGGCAGTTGATGAAGAATAGAAAAATAGCCATTGCGGGTGGCGGATTGGTGGGGTCTTTACTGGCCAAAATACTCAGTGATCGCGGATATCATATTGACGTTCTTGAGAGAAGGCCTGATCCGAGGGAAAAAGATTTTATTGCCGGCCGCTCTATCAATTTGGCATTGAGCCACCGAGGGATCAAAGGATTGGCGATTGCTGGCGAAGAAAAATTGGTCGACACCCTCGGCATTGCAATGGAGGGAAGGATGATCCATCAGCAAGATGGCGAATGCCGCTTCAGCGCATATGGCAAAGCAGGGCAAGCCATCTACTCCATATCAAGGGGGGAATTGAACAAGCGGTTGCTGGAATCTGCGGACCGAGCCGAAAATGTAACCCTCCGATTTAGTACTCGGGTGCAGGATATTGACACCGAGACTGGCCGAATTGCCTTTTTGGATGCAACCGGCAAATTGCAATCAAATGAATATGACAGTGTCATCGGAACCGATGGTGCGTATTCAGCTGCTCGGCTCAGCCTGATGAAAACTGACAATCTGGATTTCAAGTATGAGCAGCGCTATCTCGACCATGGTTATAAAGAACTCGAAATCCCTGCCTCCACTGATGGCAGTTGGCAGCTCGAGCGCAATTGCCTGCACATTTGGCCGAGGAAACAATTCATGCTGATTGCACTGCCCAACCTGGATGGCAGTTTTACATGCACTTTGTTTTTGGCACACAAGGGCCCGGAAAGTTTTGAAAATCTGAAGAGTGATGAACAGATATTGAATTTTTTCAGCCATTATTTTGAGGATGCTATGAACTTGATGCCTGATTTGCTGGCAGACTTTAAGGCAAACCCAACATCAAGCCTGGTAAGCATGCTGGTTGCACCCTGGCAGCACAAGGACAAATTGCTGCTGATGGGTGATGCTGCCCACGCAATAGTTCCATTTTATGGCCAGGGGATGAATGCTGGTTTCGAGGATTGCCGCGTGTTTACAGAATTGCTTGAAGCACAACCCACGGAAGATTGGACAGAGTTGTTTCAAGATTTTTATCGGAAGCGCAAAAGCGACGCTGATGCAATCATGTACCTGGCTGAACAGAACTTTATCGAGATGAGGGATTTGGTGGCCGACCCCCACTTTATCAGGAAATCGATTGTTGATAAGGCCATTGCTGCAATGCATCCTGAAAAATGGCAGAACCTGTATGGCATGGTAACCTTTAGTGATCTAACCTATAATGAAGCGATGCTGAGAGGGAAAGCGCAAAATGATTTGCTGGAAGACATGCTGCGCAATAACCCAGAATTACCTGAAAAAGCAGGCTCTGCGGAATTTACTGAAATTATTGAGCGCTACCTGAATGGGCCATCTCGAACTGATTTGCCATAATATCCCTGGCGCGGTTCTGCAATTCCGCAGGGTCGTTCCCTGAAATTTCGCCCAGGTAAATCGCTTTTATGGTGCCAGGCATCATCCAAAAACCAGCCTGTGGCGGCATCAATTTTTTGGCACCATGAAAGACCCAGATGCCGAGTGGATAACCCGTTTTGGCCGCCAACTGAAATGCACCGGGTTCAAAAGTGCCGAGTGGGCTTGAGGTCTGATTACGGGTGCCTTCCGGAAACAGCCAAATGGAGCGGCCTTCTTTTAACGCAGCCTTCATCCTTGCAAAACTCTCGGCGCGGCTGCGCGGAGAATCTCTATTTACCATGATGTAAATGTTGCGGATATTGTAGCCGAAAAATGGTACCCGCGCCAGTTCTGCTTTAGCCAAAAATTGGAAAGTCAGGCTGACCGCACGTGCTGCCGCAGGAATATCAAGGTAACTGCTGTGATTGCTGATGAATACATATGGTCCGGCACCGAGTGGTTGCCTGCGGATGGTTTTTACGCTGATACCCATCAAAAAGAAAATGTATCGGCCCCAAATCCTCGATATTTTATGGCCAAGAGCATGGACATTGCTCGGCCTTACCGCATATAAAACAGCATATATAGGGGTGATGATAATCAGGCTATGGACAAAAACCAGCGTGCACCATGCTGCCCACACAGTTCCCAGTGCCTTGTTTACGGCTGTCATGATATAGCCTCGCCAGGCTGAAGGGTGTACATTTGCCCGGCAAAATTCGCCCTTAAAGTACTGAGATATTACTGATGCCCAAAGATCAATCCATAAAGCGCATTTTGCTCATCGGGAGCGGCCCGATTGTCATTGGCCAAGCCTGTGAATTCGACTATGCAGGCACGCAGGCAGCGCGCAGTTTGAGAGACGAAGGAATAGAGGTGGTGCTTATCAACAGCAACCCCGCCACAATCATGACAGACCCAATGACGGCTGACCATGTCTATTTGCTTCCTCTGACAACTGACAGCATCGAGTTTATTTTGACTGAGCACACCATTGATGCTGTGCTGCCAACCATGGGGGGGCAAACAGCACTCAATCTGTGCATAGAGGCGGATAAAATCGGGCTGTGGTCCACTTATAACGTCCGAATAATTGGTGTAGATATCGCAGCCATTAAAATTACAGAGGACCGTGATGAGTTTAAGCGGCTGATGCAAAAAATAGGCATTGGAGTGCCAACCTCACGGGTCGCTACCTCATTTCTTGAGGGGAAAGATGCTGCCCAAAAAATAGGTTTTCCGCTTGTAATCCGCCCCAGTTTCACACTCGGTGGCAGCGGAGGGAGTTTTGTGCATACCAAAGATGAGTTTGAAAAAGCTCTTCAGCATGGGCTGCAAACCAGTCCCATCCACGAGGTATTGATTGAAGAAGCTGTGTTGGGCTGGAAAGAATTTGAGCTCGAACTGCTGCGCGA
>CBDTVD010000048.1:0-9182 GCA_965363965.1 uncultured bacterium | reverse complement strand
TCATTCTTTTCCAGAATCGGCGCGGATATGCCCCCGTCATCGAGTGCCATGCCTGTGGCCACATCCCGCATTGCCACCAATGTGATATCACACTCACTTATCATCAGGCTTACCGCAAAATGGTTTGCCACTATTGCGGATACAAAGAGGATGTGCCGCGCCTTTGCAAAAATTGCGGAAACACCGGCCTGCAGATGCACGGCTTCGGCACCGAAAAAATTGAGGATGACTTGGGGGTGCTGTTGCCTGAATACAAATCAATCCGCATGGACCATGACACCACCAGGGGCAAAAATGCTTATGCAAAAATCCTAACTAAGTTTGAAAACGGCGATGCACAAATCCTGGTCGGCACCCAAATGGTCACAAAGGGCCTTGATTTCGAGAAAGCCACGCTGGTAGGAGTGTTAAACAGCGATCAACTTCTGCGAAATCCTGATTTCAGAGCAGTTGAGCGCGCTTTCCAAATGCTGATGCAGGTTTCAGGCAGGGCGGGGCGCAGACAAACTCAAGGCAAGGTCATTATCCAGACTTACAATCCGCTCCATCCTGCATATCGTTTTTTGCCAGACACCGATTTTAAATCGTTTTATGAATCCCAGCTCCCTGAGCGGCATGAGTACGGATATCCCCCATTTACCAAGCTGATCAAACTTCAACTGAAATTTGAAGGCCTCCCCCAACTGAAAGATGCGGCTGATCAAATAGCCCACACCCTGAGGGAACAAAAAATTGCAGAGGTGCTGGGGCCTGAATTTCCCCCAGTAAGCCGAATCAAAGGGAAGTTTATTCTCCAGATCCTGCTGAAATTCGAACGGCAATCAGCCAAAATTCACGAGGTAAAGCGAACCCTTTTGCTGGCAATTGATGCATTGCGTGCCGACAAAAGCATGGCAAAGATCAAAATCACCATTGATGTTGACCCATGATGAAACCTATTGTATCCTCGACTGGCTTTTCACAAACTCCGTCAGTTCTTCATCAGCTGATGGGCCAGGCTTAAGCAGCATATAGCCCCCCCCAGCCGATTGACTGAGGGCTTTCAGTTTGCCCTGATGATAGGCATTGTCACCCAAACCAATCACGCTCAGGTAAATGCCCTTTGCGGCATAAGCTGCAATCATTTCCTTGTCTTCGGCTTCCAGCACAAAGTTGCCGTCAGTGGCCAGGTAAATCTGATTATTGCCCCCAGCAATAAAGTTTGATTCTGCCACGCGGTAGGCCAGTTTCAGCCCTTTGCTGCCCTCGGTGTTCCCGCCAGCTTTCAGCCGGTCGAAATAATACCTGATGCCTTCCTTGTCATCAGCGCTTCGGCTGTTCATCAGCACTCGCGCAGCATCGGCATATGTAATGATGGCGAGTTTATCCGACATCCTGAGTTTATACAGCATCTTCACCATCGCAGTTTTCATCAGGGGCAGGCGATCAGGCCTATCCATGCTGCCCGAAATATCCACCAAAAAGATAATGTTGTTTGGTTTAAATTCATTTATGGGCAGTTCCCCTGGGTTGACCGTGGGCTCAGGCTTTGCTTCAGGCGTGATTTCTATTTCTTCAGGCTCAACTTCAATGCTCGGTTCAGAATCTTCCGCCTCATCTGTTTGGGGCAAACTGATGGCCACAGGCTGCTCCAGCGGATTCAGAAAAAGGGTAACCGAATTGTCGCCAATGCCGACATAAATTCGGCTGTCAGCCCCTTCATAGCCCTGGGCAGTGCCCTCTATATCATATATACCAAATGGCAAAATCAGGTCAGCCTGGCCCCGGCTGTTGGTTAAAACGGGCCTTATGCCTTTTCGGGGCACATATTTCACCTGCGCTCCAGCGATGGGCAACTGAGTGCTGGCGTCCATCACCGTAACAAGCAGGCTGCTTTCAGGTATTTTGCTCTCGGGCTTGGTGTTAAAGTTGGGGCACATGGTAAACTGGCTCTCATCAATCTCCGCCACCACGCCCGTCAGTTTTAAGTCTATTGGCTTGCTCAGGTTCGATAAATGCACCTGCACAACTCGGGTAAATTTCCCCCTGCTCAGCGGATTGTATTGCAGGCGGACTATGATGCTTTGCCCAGGCTCAATGGTTTGGCTGGTTAGCTTGGCCGATACGTCATCAGGGGTGTCAAAGCGCAGCACATACACCACCTCAGCACTGCTGTTGGTGAAATTAAAGTCGGTCCAGCGCTGAGTGGTTTTTTCAATTCGCCCGAAATTGTGGACTTGCCTGTCGAAGCTTTGAGCAATTGCCAGTTGGCTGCACAGAGTAAAAAAGAAAAATATCCAGGCCCTCATCCCCATTCATTTCCCCAAACCCGTGCCACAGCATCACGCCATGGCTTATTTCTTCGTGATTTTTGATGTCAGCGGATGCCGAAGCCCCTTGAATTTTTTCAAGTCAGCCCTGACATAGCCTAAGTAAACAAAACTCTCGATTCTTATGGGCAGCTGGTTGTCATCATCAGTAACGTAAATCGACATGTCGCTCTGGTTGGTAAAAATTCTGCCCTCTACCAGCTTGGGCTTAAAATACCGGCACCTGAAGGTGCCCAGGCCCGTGGTAACATTCACCACCCCCATGTAAGTTATGCCCAGCGGAAACTTCTCCTCATCAAAAAAAGCCTCAATGGGCACAAAAGTCCCAACCTTGGCCTTGCTGAAATCTATGCACCGCAAGTAATAAAAAGCCGAAACCAGATCATGCGTCTGGGGCCCGACTGCAATTTCCTTGTCGCCGCTTTTCACCACCTGCCGAGCCTGATTGAAAAGATAATATTCCTTTTTCTGATAACTCCCCTCACTCACATTCCTGATAAAAATGGATGGCAGCAGTGTTTTCTGGTCTACATAGGTTTCATAATGGTCTCTTACACGATAAAAGGCGTCGAAAAAAGCAAAACTTCGCCCTGAGATAACAATCCGGTTGTGCGGCCTTCCACCTATAATCTCGGTTTTATCGTCAACCTGCAGCACGGCTTCACCAGCACTCACGCTACCGTATCTCAAAGTGTATTGCAGATATTCGCCCTGCCCATATGCCTCAAGATCGGGTTTCACCTGTGCCCTGTCGGCCTGGGCCATTGCCAGCAGGGGTAAAAGCAATATTATCCAGCGCACAACCCAATAACCATTCAATAGCCCCAAAGGGTTACAATTTCGATTTCACAGGGTTCTTCAGCCCCTCATACGATACCAGGTCGGCCTTCACCGTCCCCACACTGATGCCTGATTCGATCCGCACGGGTATTTTGTTCTCGTCATCTGTTACCCACAGGTTCATTTGGTCTTCGCTTTTAAAAACGCGATCTACAATCAAAATAGGCTGAAGCTTGATGCACCTGAATTTGCCCGCGTTGGTACTGATGGTCTGCCTCCCCATAAACTTGAAACCTACATGATAAGCCGAGTCATCAATAAATGCATCAATGTAGTACTCTTGTCCATAAGCTGCCCTGGTGTAATCAATTGTCCGGGCATAATAAATCGATGACAGCATGTCCTGGGTAAAAGGCGGAATTTTCTGTGTCCGCTTGGTGCTTTTGGCCATGTTTTTCTGCTGGTTGAAAACCACGTATTCGTTAAACTTAAAATCGCCCTCGCTCACATTTCTGATGAATAGAAAAGGCAGAATGCTTTGCATTTCAATGTAGCTTTCATACTGGTCCCTCACTTTAAAAACCGGATCATAAAAGCCATACGTGCGGCCCTTGGCCACGGCATGGAAGCAATCCTTGCCGCCAATCGATTCTGCCTTGTTGTTGATTTCAAACGTTATTTCGCCAACGTTGAAATTAAAATACAGGCTATACTTGATGCGATAGGTTATTTTTTCGCCAAAAGTAAATGCGTTGTTGGGGTGGTTCCTCAGTTGTGCTGCTGCTGGGGGCAGCAGGCCAAAAAGCATCATCAGCGGAAAAGCAAGCAGGTGTTTCATGGGCATTGTTGTCAAGGGGTTCAATAGGGTACTATAGAAAAGCTGTGCCAACATTCATCATTCAAAGCCGCCAAACTGTTTAAATGCAGCAATTACTTTTGGCCCCGCTATGCCATTGATCAATGATAAGCGCACCCTTGCGGCATGGTGCCGATATGACTGGGCCAACTCAGTTTACAGCCTCGTCATCACCTCCACCATCTTCCCCATTTATTATGGCAGTGCAGTGGGTGAGGCTTTTCCAGATGGCCTGCGCATCGGGCCCTTGACTGTTCCCGTAACCGCTGCCTACAGCTGGACGCTCAGCCTCAGTTTTTTATTGATTGTCGTCCTCTCTCCCATCCTTTCGGGCATCGCTGATTTTGCCGGCAGAAAACTCAGTTTCATGAAGTTTTTTGTGCTGCTGGGCAGCATCAGCTGCATCGGCCTCGGATTTTTCAAAGGCGATATGCCGGCTTTGGGCCTCACACTGGCAGGATTAGCCAGCCTGAGCTTTGCGGGCAGCCTGGTTTTCTACAATTCTTTCCTGCCTGTAATTGCCACCCCAGACAGGTTTGACAGCCTGAGCTCAAGGGGATTTATCCAGGGATACATTGGCAGTGTTATTCTGCTGGTGGTTTGCCTGGCCCTGGTGATGAAGGGCGATGCACTGGGCATAAATGCAGGCCAGGCTTCCCGCCTCAGTTTTATTCTCACTGGGCTGTGGTGGCTCGGTTTCTCCATTCTGCCTTTCAGGCGATTGCCAAAGGAGGTGCACAACCCCATTCATCGCGGCCTTCTGGCGACGGGCTGGCAAAAAATCAAGGCGGTTCTCACCCGACTACACGATATGCCCGACCTTAAAAAATTCATCCGTTCTTATTTCTTTTTCAACATGGCCGTGCAAACCGTGATGCTGCTGGCAGCCAGTTTCGGCGAGCGGGAATTGCATTTGGATGCCAGCATTCTCATCGGGGCCATCCTCGCCATTCAGCTGGTGGCCATTGCCGGTGCCTGGCTGTTCACACGGCTCAGCCGCAGCAGGGGAAATGTTTACAGCCTCGCCCTAATGATTGTTATTTGGCTGGCCATCTGTGCAGGGGCACTGCTGATACAGCCACGGGCCCCTGCCCAATTCCTCGCCCTTGCAGCAGTAGTCGGCCTTGTGATGGGCGGAATCCAGAGCCTGAGCCGGTCAACCTACGGCAAACTGCTTCCCCAAACTGAAAACCACGCAACCTGGTTCAGCCTTTTTGATGTAACCGATAAACTGGGTGTCGTTTTCGGCACACTCATCTTCGGCCTTGCAGAAATTCTTACAGGTGAGTTGCGCCCAGCCATTTGGCCGCTGATTGTTTTCTTCATCATTGGCTTTTTGCTGCTGCTGCCCATCAGCAAGGCCGCTGCCCTTCAGCCTGCCAAACCAGGTGCATAATTTTGCCACGTGAACGCAGCCGAGGCATCCCTGAGGATTGCAAGACGCGTATTTCAACTTGAAGCACAGGCCATTTCAGGCTTGGCCGATAAATTGACAGAGCATTTTCACCTGGCAACACAGCACATCCTCAATTGCCGAGGGCGAGTGGTGGTGGCAGGCATTGGCAAAAGCGCCATCATCGGCCAAAAAATCTCTGCCACATTTAATTCTACTGGCACACCTTCCATTTTTATGCACGCTGCCGATGCAGTGCATGGCGACCTGGGAATGGTGCAGGCAGAAGACATCGTAATCTGCATCTCAAATTCAGGCGACACTCCGGAGATCAGGGTCCTGGTGGACAGCCTCCGCCTGATGGGTAATTTTCTGGTGGGCCTCACTGGAAACGGAAAATCTCACCTGGCAGCCAACGCGTCACTCTGGCTGGATACAGGTGTCGAGAAAGAGGCATGCCCAAACAATCTCGCCCCCACAAGCAGCACCACAGCCCAGCTTGCAATGGGCGATGCACTTGCCGTTGCACTGCTTGAGGGCCGAAATTTCGGGCCTGAAGATTTTGCACGTTATCATCCAGGCGGTGCCCTCGGAAAACGCCTTTATCTTCGCCTCTCCGACCTTTACCCATCGAATCCAAGACCCGCAGTAAGGGACAACACTCCACTTGCTGATTTAATACTCACCATTTCCGAGAACAGACTCGGGGCTGCAGTAGTGGTAGATGGCATGGAAAAAGTGCTCGGGATTGTTACTGATGGAGACCTCCGCCGAATGCTGCAGCACACCTCTTCTTTGCTCGGCATCCAGGCAAAAAACATAATGGCATCCAAACCAATCACACTCCCGCCTTCCACACTCGCAGTGGATGCTATAGAGGTGATGCGCCAAAAGAAAATCACTCAAATAATCGTTGCCGAAAATCAAAAATTCCTGGGCATGGTGCACATCCACGACCTCAACCGCGAAGGCATCTTATAAACCTCCATTTCTCAATTTCATCAAAAATGCCTAAGCAGAACCACTTTGCAGTAATTATGGCAGGCGGCGCAGGAACAAGGTTCTGGCCGCTCAGCCGAAAAAAACATCCCAAGCAATTTATTGATATCCTCAATAAAGGCAAAACCCTCCTCCAGCTCAGCCATGATCGCGTGCTAAAAGCAGTGCCCCAGGAAAACATTTTTGTGGTCACCAATGAGGCTTACCGGGGCTTGGTCACCAGCCAATTGCCTAATTTGCCACTGGCCAACATCCTTTGCGAGCCTATCGCACGCAACACGGCACCCTGCGTGGCCTATGCCGCTTTCAGGATAGCAATGGAATCACCCGATGCAGTGATGGCCGTGCTGCCCAGCGACCACCTGGTGGATGACGAAGATGCATTTGCCAGGGTGCTGAATAAAGGATTTTCTTTCTGCACCGAAATGGACGTCCTGCTCACGCTTGGCATAAAACCTACCCGACCTGACACTGGTTACGGGTACATTCAGTTTGACGAGGAGGTGACGGTGGATGGCATTTATAAAGTGAAAACCTTTACGGAAAAACCCAACCAAGAACTGGCAGAGCACTTCATCAAAAGCGGCGAATTTCTGTGGAACTCAGGCATGTTCATCTGGAAGGCCAGCGTGATACTGAAAAGTTTTGAGGCGCACCTGCCCGAAATGCATGAGGGCTTTGAAGATGAAAAATCCAACTTTAAAACAGACGCCGAGGGGGCTGCCGTCCAAAGGATTTACGAGGTCAGCCAAGCCATTTCCATCGATTACGGTATCATGGAAAAGGCCGACAATGTTTTCGTTTATCCTGCGTCATTTTCCTGGAGCGATGTAGGCACTTGGGAAAGTGTACACATCATCGCTGCAAAGGACAAGGACAACAATGCCATGCTGAACGGCAAAGCCATTCTGCGAAACGTCTCCGATTGTGTGGTTTATACCCCTAAAGACCGCTTTGTAGCCCTCAACGGTGTGTCAAACCTCATCATTGTGGAATATGACGACATTCTGCTGATTGCCGACAAAAGCAGAGAGCAAGAAATAAAGCAGCTGGTAAACGATGTCCGCCTCGATTACGGCGAGCAATGGACTTAGCCCTCGATTAGCTGGGCATCCAGGGTAATGCTGGCATTCAGCGCCCTGCTGATGGGGCAGTTTGCTTTGGCATCTTCAGCAGCGGCTGTAAATGCTTCCTGTGTCATGCCCTGCACCCTTCCGCGAGTTATTAATTTTATCTCTGTTACTGTCCAGTCACCAGATGCCTTGTCTAAAGTCAGGCAAGCTTCGGTGTTCAATTCAGTAGGCACTATTTCCATTCCTGACAGCACAAAAGCCAGTTTCATGTTGAAGCAGCTGGCATGTGCCGCGGCCAGCAGTTCTTCAGGGTTGGTTCCTTTTTCATCACCAAATCGGTTGACTGTGGCGTAGGGCACCTGGCTCATTGTTCCGCTTTCAGTCGAGATTTTGCCGCGTCCTTCTTTTCCGCTGCCGCTCCATACGGCAATCGCTTTCCTGTCTATTTTCATTGCAGTTTCAGCTGCAAAGATGCAGGCCGATTTTTTAAGCAGGGATTTTTGCCGCCAGCCTCAGAAATAAATGGCCACGCCAATATGCCTCAGCAGCGGATTGTAGTCAATCCGGGTGCCGCTTCCTTTTTCGCTGAAACTGACAATTCCATTTGTGCGA
Source organism: uncultured bacterium (assembly GCA_965363965.1). Classification (GTDB taxonomy): domain Bacteria; phylum Bacteroidota; class Bacteroidia; order CAILMK01; family CAILMK01; genus CBDTVD01. Next base: position 1,160 of record CBDTVD010000048.1, on the reverse strand, counting down.
TTTTCCCTGCTGTAAATATCATAGCTGATATTCGCCCCGCCCTGAATGGTGAGCCCCAGCCGCCGGCTGAACAACAGGCTCAGCCCAATGAATGGCCCTGCAATCGCCCTGTCATAGGTCTCCATTTGCTCAATCGTCTCCCTTGAGTTAAATGCCGAGTCCGGAAAAACTGCCTGCATCTGGCTATAGTCTTCATGCGCATACCCCAAATCCACTCCATAAAAAACAGTCAGTATTCCCTGCCGCTGCCGGCCTTCATAACCTACAAGTGCACTATAGCCGGTGTTGCGGATATCATCCTCTGCACCAAAGCCCAATTGGGGAATAAGCGTTGTTCTGTTCTCAATATCAGCCGTATAGCTCAGGGTAAACCTGACCCCGTTGGCACCATTGAAGTGTTTATAAATCATCCTCAGGTCAGTTGGGCCAGTCGATCCAGTAAACAGGTTGATTAGCGATATGGTGTTAAAGCTCACTTCATTGTGCAGCTTCTTCCTGAAAACAGTGTCGATGCTGGAGGTATATTCGTCCTTATAGGTCACCTGCGCTCGTGCCGAACCCGTCAGCAAGCTGAGCAATAAAAAAAAGAAGGTGAAATTTTTCATCCAAGCCCTCAAAGGTAAATCCGCGCAAATTCCGGCGTGTGCTTAATCCTCCATCAGCAGCTCAGTAACGCCGTGCACTTCATTCTCAAGAATTTTGCGGGTATCCTCAAGGCTGCGCCGCATGGTCTCCCTACCTGAGCCCTTTACAAAAGTGGAGTCTCTGAGATATTCATCGGCAGGCAATATATACCATGCTTTGCTCGGCTTTTCAGATACGTAGACCCATGTGGGCACGTAAGTAATTTCCACAGCTTCCGGCTTGTTGGTAACATTCGAGATTTTTAAGGAGAGTATCAGCACTGCCGACCCGTCACGGTACCTGTCTCGCTGATTGCTGACAAAATTCCCGAGGCTCCATGCCACCACACCTTGCATGCTGTCGCCCCCACGCACAAATGGCACGCGCTCTATTGGCTGCAGCACATGCGGGTGGCTGCCCACAATGGCATCGGCCCCTGCTTCCAAAGCAAACTTCGCCCACATTTTTTGCTCATCATTGGGTGCCCGCTGATACTCCAGGCCCCAGTGGGGTATCAGCACCACAAAATTTGCTCC
>CBDTVD010000047.1:0-9223 GCA_965363965.1 uncultured bacterium | reverse complement strand
GCTTGCACGCCCCCGCCTATCTTTGCCTTGCGCAGGCTGCACCCCCCATTGGGCGGCTGACAGCGACACTGGATGGACGCATTAAGTTACATTAGCAATGCCGACCCGGGCTATATTGATAGCCTCTATCAAACGTTTAAGACCAATCCAACTGAACTGGATGAAGGCTGGAAGCGATTTTTTGAAGGCTTCGACCTTGCCCTGAGCCTGAATGGCTCCGCACCGAAATCAGCCCCCAAAGCGGCTGAAAATCAAGCTGATGATGTAAAAGTTTACAGGCTGATTGAGGGGTATCGCAGTCGTGCTCACCTCCTCAGTACCACTAACCCCATCAGGCCGAGGCGCAATAGGCACCCTAAACTTGAACTTGCTGATTTTGGGCTTGATGAGTCTCATCTTTCACAAACCTTTCAGGCTGGCCATGAACTCGGCATCGGGGCTGCAACACTGCACGATATCATTCAAAAACTCCATAGCCTTTATGCAAAGGACATGGGTGTGGAGTACATGCACATTGAGGACAATGAAACGCGGATGTGGTTTCAGCAGCGATATGAATCAACTGCTGACCAAATCAAATTTCCGCTTGAAAAGGAAAAGCGCATCCTTGAAAAACTTAATGAGGCAACTGTATTCGAGCATTTTCTGCACGCAAAATATGTGGGGCAAAAGCGCTTTTCGCTTGAAGGGGGCGAGAATACCATTTCAGCCCTGGATGCAATCATCAGAAAAGCTGCACTTGACTACGGTGTAAAAGAAGTGGTGATAGGGATGGCCCACCGCGGCCGACTGAATGTGCTGGCCAATGTGATGCGCAAGACATACGAATACATTTTCAGTGAGTTTGAGGGGATTTACAACCCTGAGCAGACCATGGGCGATGGTGATGTAAAATATCACCTGGGGTATTCTTCTGCCATTGAACTGGAGAATGATAAAAGAGTATATCTGAAATTGATGCCCAACCCCAGCCACCTTGAAGCGGTGAATGCTGTGGTGGGCGGGTTTACCCGTGCAAAAGGTGATTTGCTTTATGACCGGCAGAGAAGCAGAATTCTGCCCATCCTGCTGCATGGCGATGCCGCGGTCGCCGGCCAGGGCGTGGTTTATGAATACGCCCAGATGAGTGGGTTAGATGGATATCGCATTGGCGGCACGATCCACTTTGTCATCAATAATCAGATAGGTTTTACCACCGATTTTGATGATGCCCGCACTTCTACTTATTGCACTGCAGTAGGCTATTTAACAGATTCGCCGATTATACATGTGAATGGCGACGATGCTGAGGCAGTTGTTTATGCCGTTGAATTGGCAGTTGATTACCGGCAGAAATTCGGCAAGGACATTTACATTGATATGGTGTGTTACAGAAAGTATGGCCATAATGAAGGTGATGAGCCCAAGTTCACCCAGCCCACCCTTTATAATCTGATTTCAGCACACAGCAACCCAAGAGAAATATATTTGCAAACGCTTGTACAGCGAGGCGACCTGATGCCTGCCGAAGCTGCAGAGCTGGAAAAAGAGTTTAAGGATTTATTGAATGAGCGCCTGCAGATGGTGAGGCAGCAGACAGTGCCCTACACCATGCAGCCAACTGAAAAGCAGTGGGCGAAACTGAGGCGAGCAAACCCTGAAGACTTTCACCAAAGCCCAGACACTTCTGCGCCGCAGGAATTGCTTGATGCAGCTGCCCATGCGCTGACAGTGATTCCGGAAAACTTCCCAGTCATCAAGCAGGTAATCAAGGAAGTAGGCAGCAGAAAAGAACGGTATGCGAAAGGCGAAGTAAACTGGGCGCTGGCCGAATTGCTTGCTTATGGCACCCTGGTTCAGCAGGGCGTGCACGTGCGGATGAGCGGCCAGGATGTAGTGCGGGGCACCTTCAGCCATCGCCATTCTACTTTTTGGAATGAGAAAACCGGAGAGGAATACACAGGCCTGTCGAATATCAGTGAAAATCAGTCGAGGTTTGAAATCTATAACAGCCTGCTGAGCGAGTACGCGGTGCTCGCTTTTGAGTATGGATATTCAATGGCGGACCCGCATACGCTGACTATTTGGGAAGCGCAGTTTGGCGACTTTGCCAATGGCGCCCAAGTGGCAATCGACCAATACATAGCTGCAGGCGAAAGCAAGTGGGGCCGAATGAATGGGGTCTGCTTATTTCTTCCGCATGGGTACGAGGGGCAGGGCCCAGAGCACAGTTCGGGGCGCTTGGAAAGATTCCTTGATCTTTCGGCTGAGTATAACATGGTTGTGGCCAATTGCACCACACCCGCCAACTTTTTCCACCTGTTGCGGAGGCAGATGGCATGGGAATTCAGAAAACCGCTGATTCATTTTTCACCCAAAAGCCTGCTGAGAAATGCTGAGGTGGTGAGCCAGGTGAGTGAGTTGGCCAATGGCCGATTCAGAGAAATTATTCCTGATGATTATGCCAATAAAAAGTCGGTGAAAAGGATACTGTTTTGCTCCGGCAAAATTTACTATGATTTGCTGGCTCGGCAGAAAAAGGAAAAGCGGAAAGATGTGGCCATTGTAAGAGTGGAGCAGCTATTCCCCATGCCCGAGCAGCAGATTGATGCTATCCGGGCACAATACAAAGGGGCGAAATGTTTCTGGGTTCAAGAAGAGCCAAAGAACATGGGTGCGTGGACTTATTGGCTGCGCCGCGCGGAGCATTACGATTTTGAGCTCATCAGCAGAAAGGCAAGTGCATCACCTGCAACTGGATATCAAAAAGCCCACGTTATTGAGCAGGAAAGGCTGGTGGCTGCTGCGTTCGACACACAAGAAAACTAAAAATCAACCCATACAACATCGCCGACCATGGCTAATGAAATAAAAGTGCCCACAGTGGGCGAGTCAGTTACCGAGGTTACCATTGGCCGCTGGCTGAAACCAGATGGTGCCCAAGTGGAAGCTGAGGAAATTATTGCTGAGATAGAGAGCGACAAAGCCAGTTTCGAGCTTCAGGCTGAGGTTGCTGGGGTGCTGCATCATCAGGCAGCTGAAGGAGAAACGGTAAACGTTGGATCCATCATAGGGTCAATTTCCGAGAGCGATAGCGGTGGAAAATCTGCTGAAACAGCACCACGCGCCCCTTCGGCTGAGGAAAAGGCATCCAAGCCCACCCCTGCTGCTGAGAACACAGAATCTGAAACGTATGCAAGCGGCACTCCATCGCCTGCCGCCAGAAAAATTCTTGATGAAAAGCAAATCGCCCCTGCCTCGGTTAATGGAACAGGGAAGGATGGACGCATCACCAAAGCCGATGCTCAATCGGCCAAAGCGAGTCAGCCTATTGACGAGCCTAATTCTAAACCTCAGCCTCAGCCTGAGAAACCTGCCAGTGCCCAGCCACAGCCACAATCTGGTGAGCGGACAGACAGGCGGGAGCGCATGAGTACGCTGCGCAGAACCATCGCCCGCAGGCTGCTCGAAGCCAAAAATGGCACCGCAATGCTCACTACTTTCAATGAGGTTGACATGGGTGCGGTGATGGAGATGCGCAAAAAGTATAAGGAAGAATTTCAGAAAGTCCACGGCATTGGCCTGGGCTTCATGTCCATTTTTGCAAAGGCCGTTACCAAAGCACTGAAGGAATATCCCAGTGTCAACGCGAGCATTGATGGGGATGACGTCATATTTCATGATTACGTTGACATGGGTGTCGCAGTCAGCACCCCTCGCGGCTTGGTTGTGCCCGTCGTCAGGGACGCTGACCATAAAAGCCTCGCACAGATTGAACGGGACATTGCTGATATCGCTGGCAGGGCAAGAGACAACAAGCTCACACTTGAAGAAATGACCGGCGGAACATTTACCATCACCAATGGGGGGGTATTTGGTTCAATGCTTTCTACCCCGATTCTCAATACCCCTCAATCAGCCATACTGGGCATGCACAACATTGTTGAGCGGCCAATGGCTGTCAATGGCCAGGTGGTCATTCGGCCCATCATGTACGTGGCCCTGAGTTATGACCATCGAAACATTGATGGCCGTGAGTCGGTCAGCTTTTTGGTAAGTGTCAAGAAATCAATTGAGGACCCATACAGGCTGTTTCTGGAAGTATAGATGGCGGATTTAAAATCGTTCGATGTTGCGGTAATCGGCTCCGGCCCAGGCGGATATGTATGCGCCATAAGGTGTGCGCAGCTGGGTTTCAAAACAGCCATAATTGAGAAATATGCTACCCTGGGCGGCACTTGCCTCAATGTAGGGTGCATCCCCAGCAAAGCATGGCTGGATTCATCTGAGCATTATTTTCAACTGGGCCATCAGTTTAAACTGCATGGCATCATCGCCGAGAAAGTCCGCCTCGATTTTGCCACAATGCGGAGCCGAGTACAGGCAGTAGTGAAGCAAACCTGCGATGGTGTGGCCTACTTGATGAAGAAAAACAAAATTGAGGTCATCACAGGCGTAGGCAGTTTTATAGATGCCCATACCATTGCAGTGGACGGCAAACCAGCTTTAAAGGCTGAACGTGTTGTTATTGCCACAGGCTCAAAGCCATCCAGCCTCCCTGGAGTTAGCATTGACAAAGAACGAATCATAACCAGCACCGAGGCGCTCATACTGCCTGAACTGCCGAAGCACCTTGTGGTTATCGGCGGCGGAGTGATCGGAATGGAGCTTGGTTCTGTCTATGCTCGGCTGGGGAGCAAGGTTTCAGTTGTGGAGTACACGGATTCAATTATTGGCACCATGGATCGTCAGCTTGGGAAAGAACTTCAGCGGGCGCTTCGCACCCTGGGGATAGATTACTACCTGAAGCATAAAGTTACCGGGGTAACGCGAAATGGAGATGAGGTGATGGTTGATGCTGAAAACCTTGCCAAGAACGGGGAACAGATAAAAATTACTGCAGATTACTGTTTGATAGCCACTGGCAGGCATGCTTATACCGAAGGCCTCAATCTGGAAGCAGCAGGGCTGGAAGCGGATAATCGAGGGCGCATAATTGTCGATGAGCATTTGCAGACCGCTGTTCCCGGCATTTACGCCATTGGCGATGTGGTGCGCGGGGCAATGCTGGCCCATAAAGCTGAAGAGGAAGGTGTTTTTGTGGCTGAGGCCATGGCTGGGCAAAAGCCCCACATCAATTATAATCTTGTGCCTGGTGTTGTTTACACCTGGCCGGAAGTGGCGGGTGTAGGCCAAAGCGAAGAAGAACTGAAAGCGGAAGGCAGAGCATACAAAGCTGGGAGTTTCCCTTTTAAAGCAAGTGCACGTGCCCGCGCCAGCATTGATACTGATGGATTTGTAAAAATTTTAGCTGACATGGAGACAGACGAAATTTTAGGGGTGCATATGATTGGCCCCAGAATCGCTGATTTGATCGCCGAAGCGGTGGTAGCGATGGAATTTAGGGCATCAGCTGAGGATTTGGCGCGGATATGCCATGCTCACCCTACATATAGCGAAGCTGTCAAGGAGGCTGCACTTGCAGCCACTGAAAACCGGAGCCTACACGTTTGAATTGTGAAATCTAAGAATAAAATTGGCCTTCTTACTGGGCTGTTAAGCCTCGCCCTTTTGCCCGCCTGCCAGCAAAGCCCTGGAGAAACCTATGGCGAGCAATTTACACCTCAGGGAGTGGTTACCACCGCAGAATTACCTGACCGAATGGCTGGGCAGCGAGAGCTGAAAGTAACCGTCCAGGGAACTGTGGATGAGGTTTGCCAAATGGAGGGCTGCTGGCTGACCATGCCTATGAGAGATGGCAGCACCATGATGGTGAGAACCAAAGACCACCGATACTCGGTGCCCAAATCCATCAGCGGCAAGGAGGTGATTGTAACAGGAACAGCTTTTTATGACACTGCCACGGTAGCTGAGCTGAGGCACCTGGCGGAAGATGCAGGGAAATCACAGGCTGAAATAGATGCCATCAATCAGCCCAAAGTGCAGCTTTCGCTTTTGGCTGAGGGGATTATAGTAAGGCCTTAGCCCCCTGAAGCTCAATGCGGGTTTTTGATAATCTGCTGTTGCTTTTTGTGGCCCTCGGGCTCCTTCTCACTTCTGCATGGGGGTGGTATGCCCACCGATTAATTACCGAGCGGGCGCTCTACGGGCTTCCGCATTCACTTTTCCGCCTATACAAGCCAGTTTTGCCCTTGGTGATTGATGCAAGTGTATCAGCAGACCGCAGACGATTTACGGATTCAGCAGAGGCTATGCGCCATTTTATTGACCTTGATGTGTTTCGCCAACAGGCTGCGGCCCATCCATTTCCCTGGCAGCCGGATGACTCTTTGGTCCAATCTCTTTCAAATAATCACGGTGGCCTACCCTGGGCAATCCTCGCAGCTTATCACAAACTGGTTTGGGCCTGGAGAAATCAGAATGCTGAATATGTAATCAAGATGTCAGGTGATTTGTGCCATTATGTGGAAGATGGCCATGTGCCATTGCACACGCACAGCAATTATGATGGCCAAAAAACGGGTCAGCCAGGGATACATGCATTGTGGGAATCGAGAATTCCGGAGCGAATGGGTGCACGCAGAACCTATGAGATTATCCCAAAACCTGTGAAGAATGTAGAAGAATTTATCTGGCGGTTTCTGCTGGAGGCTCATCAGTTGTGCGACACCTTGCTGAGCGAAGAGGAAGAACAGAGGCGCAGGGCTGGGACTTCGGCCTTCGGCTGGAGCAAGAACTGGCGCGGGCAATTAATAGATGGCTTCAGCGATTCTTATATTGAGGCGTATCAAAAAATTCAGGCTGCAATTGTGCAGCGGCAGATCCAAAGGTCAGCAGAGGATGCAGCCAGTTTGCTGCTGACTGCTTGGATGGAAGCAGGCAGCCCCAATGTAATGCTCGACGAGGCTGGGCATGTCAGCGACACTGTGCCGCCCGGAGCATCGCAAGAAAAAGGGACATGGATAGGCCGAAAAGAAGAATAAGTGTGCTTATCTTTGCCGCCTTAAATTTTTCTCAGCACCCCAAACTGAACATCAAGCGCCAGAACCATGAAACGTACATTCCAGCCCTCTAATCGCAAGCGCAGAAACAAACATGGCTTTCGCGAACGGATGAGCAGCCCGGGGGGCCGAAAAGTGCTCGCACGGCGCAGGGCAAAAGGCCGCCACCGCCTGACAGTGAGCGACAATAAACTCCATAAGCGGTAGGGGCCCCATTGGCAGTCTGCTGCCATAATCTATATAATAGAGTGGTGGCTGGCGACGGGGGCAACTTTCGCCTGCCAAAATCGGCGAGGGTAACCAGCCGAAAATCAATCGAGCGTTTATTCAGTCGCCAGGGTGTCAGCACTGCTGTTCAGCACCCATTGCTTTGCAAGTGGTATTATGATGATTCAAATATAGCTGACAAGGTGGTCTTCAGTGTGCCGAAGAAAAAAATTCCGCACGCGGTTGATCGAAATTTAATTCGGAGGCGGATGCGGGAGGCATGGCGACTGAACAGGCGGAGTTTGGATAATCACGCTAATACTCGCGGCCTCTGCTGCATGTTCATTTTCTTGAACAGCCAGCCCATCACATTCGCTGAAACAGAGCAGGTGGTTATCAGGTTGATAAAAAAAATAAAGAAGGATGCTGGCACGCGCCGCGATATTGCTGCTGAAAATCCTGCTGAAGGGGTATAAACTCATCATCTCTCCCTGGCTGCCCAATGCCTGCAGGTTTACACCTACATGCAGCGAGTATGCAGCTGAAGCCATTGCACGGCACGGGCCTGGCCAGGGCTTGATTCTTGCCCTGAAACGGATGAGCAAATGCCACCCCTGGGGTGGGGCAGGGCACGACCCCGTACCCTGAACAATAGTTAACTACAAGCATTTGGCACGGGTTTATATGTTTAAAAGGCGGTTGGCTGAATTGCCCAATTTTAAAAAATCGGAAAAAATGAAATGGAATAAAAAAACGCGTAGCCTTGCAATAGCTGGGCTGATTTTGGCTGCTGGCGGCGGAATTGCGGCAACACAGGCCGACAGTTACTTTGAGCTATCAAAAAACCTTGAAGTGTATGCTGCTGTGGTGAAAGAGGTGAACACTTATTATGTTGATGAAATAGAGCCTGCATCACTCACCCGAACTGGTATTGATGCCATGCTGAGGAGCCTTGACCCCTACACCAATTTCATCAGCGAAAGTGAGATTGAAGATTATCGGTTTATGACCACCGGGCTCTATGGCGGCATCGGCTCGCAAATCGGTGTGCGCGATGGTTATGTCATTATTCTGGAGCCCTATGAAAACTGGCCTGCACAAAAAGCCGACCTGCGGGCTGGTGACAAAATCATCGAGGTGGATGGCAAATCGGTAAAAGGCAAATCAACGGAGGATGTCAGCAAATTGCTGAAAGGGCAGCCTGGCACCCCTGTAGAACTTAAAATTCAGCGTGAGGGCACAGCCAATCCCCTCAGCATTCAGGTTGTCCGGCAGGAAATCCAGGTAAAGAATGTTCCATTCTATGGAATGATCAATGAAAATTTTGGTTACATCAAATTCGTGGGATTCAGGCAGCAGGCAGCCAATGAAGTTGCCGAGGCCCTTGTAGAACTAAAAAAGAATCCAAACCTGAAAGGGGTTGTGCTCGACCTGCGCGGCAACCCTGGCGGTTTGCTTGATGAAGCCATCAAGGCCGTCAACATTTTTGTTGATCGGGGAAAACTGGTTGTCAGCACAAAGGGCAAAATGCAGGATTGGAACAAAGAATACCGCACCGAGAGTGCCCCTGTGGATGTAAACATCCCTGTGGTGGTCCTCACCGACCGTGGCTCGGCGTCCGCCTCTGAGATTGTAAGCGGCAGTCTGCAGGATTATGACCGTGCCCTGGTGCTGGGCAGCACTACATTTGGTAAGGGGCTGGTGCAAACCACTCGGCCGCTTCCTTATAACAATCAGGTTAAAATCACCACCAGCAAGTATTATATCCCCAGCGGACGCTGCATCCAGGGAATTGATTACAGCAGCAGGGATGCCAATGGTAAACCCATACACTTTGCCGACAGTCTGCGGCGCGAGTTTAAAACCATGACGGGGAGGTATGTTTATGATGGCAACGGAATCAGCCCTGATATCGAGGTACCAACTGTTCAATACCCCGACCTTGTGCGCAGCCTGCTTACCAATCGGCTGATATTCGATTTTGCCACTCAGTACAGAATAAGCCACCCGACCCTGGAAGGCGGCGAGCATTTTCAGTTTTCAGGGTCTGAATTTGCGAATTTTGTAGAGTTCAT
>CBDTVD010000046.1:0-9236 GCA_965363965.1 uncultured bacterium | reverse complement strand
CAGCGGGGCAGGGGTGGAGGCAGTCGACAAACTTTTCGCAACCCTGGATACCACAGTACGAAACGTTAATCTGGACGGGCAGGAATTTTTGCTGAGTGACACCGTAGGGTTCATCAGAAAACTGCCAGCAGGCCTGGTTGAAAGTTTCAAAAGCACCCTGGCTGAAGTGCGCGAAGCAGATTTGCTGCTGCACGTGGTGGATGCTGGCAACCCTCAGCTGGCTGAGCACATTGCCACCGTGGAAGAAACGCTGAAACAAATCAAGGCAGAAGGCAAACCAACCCTGCTGATCCTGAATAAAATTGACACCCTGCAGGAGGACGCTTTTGAAGGGATGAGTTTGGCTGAGAAAGGTGAATCGCTGGAACGGCAGTATCACAAGCCTGACCAGCCAGCCATTGCCATATCTGCATTGCACAGGCAAGGCATCCAAAAATTGCGAACGCTGATTGCACGCCATGTGGCTGAAATCAGAATTACGCGGAGCTTTGGCGTTAAAGTTTAAACCACTTTGCCCCTGGCTTGGTTAAGCACGGTAATGAAACACTTGGCAATTTTGCTGCTATTGCCGCTGACCATGATGGTTGGCTGCAAAAAGGATAATCCTGACGATAATTCAGTCAATTTTTTCAGCGTCGAGCAGGACATGGAACTGGGTGAGCAGGTGGAAGATGAAATTGCCAGCGACCCTGCCAATTACCCCTTGCTCGACAGCAGTCAATATCCTGAGGCGTACGGTCATCTCCATCGGATATTCAATACCATCCTGGGCTCTGGTCAGGTTTTTTATGCAGATAAGTTTAACTGGGGCATCCACATCATCAGGGACGACAGCACGCTGAATGCATTTTGCACCCCTGGGGGAAAAATCTACGTTTACACGGGCCTGATTAAATACCTCGACAGCGAAGATCAGCTGGCTGGTGTGATGGGGCATGAGATTGCGCATGCTGACAGAAGGCACTCTACAGATCAGCTGACTAAACAATATGGCTTGAGCTTGTTACTGAGCATAGTGCTGGGCGACAGCAGCCGTATTGGCGATATTGCAGGCAGCTTGGTATTGCTGAATTATAGCAGGGATGCTGAGCGGGAAGCTGATGATTATTCGGTGATCTATCTGAACCCAACAGAGTACGATGCCCGCGGCGCTGCCAGATTCTTTGAGAAACTGATAGCGGCCGGCAATTCAGGCGGGCCGCCGGAATTCCTCAGCAGCCACCCCAATTCAGATGACAGGGTAGCCGATATTATGGCCAAATGGGAGGAATTGGGCAGCAAAGAAGGAGGCACATTCCCTGAACGATACGCTGACTTTAAAGCGAGCTTGCCGTGAGTGGTGGGCTGCTACCTGATAATGTTGGCACGCCTTTTTAATTATGGAATGAGATGAACAAACCTTTTCTGCTCTCAATTGCAATTGTTTTTGCATCCATCGCTGCCATTGCCCAGCCCATGACCGACCATAGACCTGAAACCCGATACATTGAAGTATCCGGCTCGGCGGAAGAAGAGGTTACGCCTGACGAGATTTACTTCAGCATTACGCTGAGGGAATACTTCGATGGTAAAAATCGCGTGGACATTGACCAGCTTGACAAGCGCTTTCTGAAGGCACTCGCCGACCAGGGAATTGACAGAAAAAATCTGGAGGTGCAGAGCATTTACGGGTGTCAATATAAGGAGAAAAAGAAAGACGACCCCAACTTTTTTGCCTCGAAAACATATCGGTTAAAGGTTACAAATCTGGCACAGACAGACCCGCTTTTAGCATCCCTTGCCGAGATGAAAGCCTCGAATTTTTATATCGAGCGGACAGATTACAGCAAGAAGGAAGAACTGCAAAAGCAGCTGAAAATTAAAGCTGTGAAAAATGCCAAAGCCAAGGCCGATTATCTGGCTGAAGCCCTGGGCGCAACCGTGGGAGAAGCCCTCTACCTCAGAGAAGCTGAAACTCCGATTTATAATCCGTATCGGGCCAATACCTACATGATGGCCAAGGATGCGGGGGGAATGGAATCGAACCCAGATGATGACATCCAGCATCAGAAAATTAAATTCAGGGGTGAAGTGGCCGTGCATTTTCGGCTGAAGTAAGGTACATCAACCCGAACTTTGCCCTGATGCAAGACGTATGGTTTTATGTGGCTGACAGGCAGCTGAGTGAAGCAGAGCAGCAATTGATTCAGGATGAACTGGATGCCTTTGCCGGCGGCTGGGCAGCCCACGGCCATCACCTGGGGGCTGCGGCATTGCTTGCTTATGGGCAGCTGATCATTATGCGCACCACAGCGGAGGCTGTTGCGTCAGGCTGCTCAATTGATAAATCTGTGAGCTTTGTGCGGGAAATCGGCCAGCGTTTTGGCATTGATTTTTTCAACAGGACTCTGATGCCAATTGCAGATGGTGAAACCATACGCACCCTGCCCATGTCAGCCATCAATGAAGCCTACAGCTCAGGCACAATAACTGAAACTACCCCGATATTGAATAATCTGCAAACCAGCTGGGCAGAATTTGAAGCCTCGCCCGTTGTTCCATTTGCCGAAACGGGGTGGAGCAGGATATTGCAGAATCCGCTTAAATAAGGGGACGATTGATTTATCGGCCGAACATGGCATCGTCCTTGTCGGTGCGGGTGCCATCTTCCAGCGGATATTGCTTTAGCATGGGGAAATAGTCCATGTCGTCAACATTCAGGATGCGCCTGAGGTCTGGGTGGCCCTCGAAGTAAATCCCAAAAAAATCAAATGTTTCACGTTCCATCCAGTTGGCGGCCGACCATAGGGGGGTCATTGAGGGCACTGATGCATCATTTATGGGTACAAAGCACTTGATGCGCACACGGACGTTTGAGAGCATGTTGTGCAGCATATAGACCATGCCAAGTTCTTTATCGCGCTGAAATGGATAGTGCATGCCGCATAGGTCGGTCATGAAATGAAAGTTCAGGTCTGGCGATTCTTTGAGGAACCGCATCAATTCCATCAGTTTTTCACGTTCAATTTCAATATTCAGCAGCCCGTAGGTTTCATAAGCGGCCAGCACTGCTGTTCCAAATTGTCCCTGAATTTTTTCGACCAGTTCGGCGTAAGTGATGGCGTCTTGCACGGTGCAAATTTATCGCCCTGAGGTTTCTGCCGCAGGCAAATAATAGGCTTGACAGCGAAAAGTCCCTATGGCAGAATCAGCCTTTTCGATAGACAAAAATTGCTGTGTGAGCGGCTTGCCAGCCACAAATTCAGGAATCTCGGCAAAGGCAAGCCTGCCTTTGGTAAAAGCCTGAGCTTTTGATAACACACCATAAGTAAGTGGACTATAAGAAACCCGAGGCCGCCCGTGTGCAACGTTAATTTTTGAAACTACCTCTCCGCGCCATTTACAGTAGAACTCTATTTGCTGCTTGCTGACGCCAACAACTGGTACATTCGAAATCATCAGCATCATACTGTCTCGGCCTGCCTTTGCCCCATAGAATTTGGAAACTGCATCCCAATTGGGCATTACGGCGGCATATGCAGAATCGAAGCCCCTGTTTTTCAGCCAGTATTGCATTTCAATCCAATCTATAAAACCAATGGGCTGTTTATCAATGTATTGCAAGCCGTGTCTATCGGCTGCAATGGTGCCTGGCGGGCTTGATTTTTTAAAGGGGCTGCCACCCACGGCCAAAACCGCTATTATAAATATTGCCAAATACTTCATCAATACAAATTTAGGCCCCGATAATAGCCTAACTTTCAACTATTGCAGGCCGTAGCTGGCCATCAACTGCTTGTACTCGACGCTGTGGCGGCGGCGGAGTTCTTCATTTGCAGCGAGGTCCTGGATTTTCATAATCCCTTCAATCACCTGCTCTGGGCGCGGCGGGCAGCCAGGGATGTAAACGTCAACGGGGATTATTTTATCAATCCCTTGAAGCACGCTATAGGGATCAAAAATTCCGCCTGAAGAAGCGCAGGCGCCCATGCTGAGTACCCATTTGGGCTCGGCCATTTGCTCATAAACCTGCCGAAGAATCGGGCCCATTTTTTTTGCGATGGTACCCATTACCATCAGCAGATCGGCTTGTCGAGGGCTGAAACTCAAACGCTCAGAACCAAAACGGCCCAGGTCATAGGTGCTGCCCATGGTTGCCATAAACTCGATGCCGCAGCAACTGGTGGCAAAGGGGAGGGGCCAGAGACTGTTTTTGCGTGCCAGGCCGATGGCTTTATCGAGTGAGGTGGCGAAAAACCCCTGGCCCTGATAACCTGGAGGGGCTTCGGCATTTCCTACTGTTTGAATGTCGCTCATATTAAAATGATAGTCAAAAGCTGTACCTTAATGCTGTTTACTTCTCCCACTTGAGCGCCCCTTTTTTGACAATGAAGGCAAAGCCAAGCAGAAAGAGACCAATGAAAATCAGCATGCTGTAAAAACCCTGCGGGCCAAAATCCCTGAAGTTGACTGCCCAGGGGTACATGAATATCACTTCGACATCAAAAAGCACAAAGAGGATGGCTATCAGGAAGTATTTTACGCTGAAAGGCATGCGGGCGTCGCCGACAGCATCCAGCCCGCACTCGAAAGTTTCGCCTTTGATTTTTGTCTTTCTCCTGGGGCCGAGATAATGACTGGCAATAATGCTTGTGGCCACAAAGCCACCTGCCACCAGTGCCTGAATAACAATTGGCAGGTATTGGATAATTCCTGTTTGCTCTTCCATCTTTCAGGCAAAGTTACTCCGTGCCCAAAGGGAGGGGAAAATGGCCAAGGAAAAACTTATTTAGAATTTTTCCAAATAAATTTCGGTATATGGCCTCGGCGGTGTGAACTTTGCCCCCGAAGCAATAAGGAGTTGAAAGACGAAACATTGTCCCTCGACCAACTGCGGCCTGGATGCCTGGCTGTCATACTCGGCTTGGCTGAAGGTGAAGTCGGCAACAAACTGATCGAATTGGGCTGCACCCCTGGCGAGTGCATCTGCATCCGCAGCAAGGCACCGCTTGGCGGGCCGATGGCCATAGAAGTGGGCCACAATTTGATTGGGATGCATCGCAGTGTGGCCAAAAATGTCAGGGTGAAACCGCTGCTGGCGGTTTGAACCCCGTGGCCCGCGTAGCGCTTGTAGGCAACCCCAACACGGGCAAGAGTACCCTATTCAATCTGCTGACAGGCATGCAGCAGCGCACTGGCAACTTTCCAGGGGTTACCGTAGAAAGAAATTCAGGCAAACTTGCCCTGAGTGATGGCACCCAGGTTATGCTGATTGACTTGCCTGGGGCATACAGCTTGTACCCGCAATCGCTGGACGAGCGCATCTCGGCCCAGATTCTTCTTCAGAAGTCCGACCCCGATCATCCGGATGCAGTGATTTACATCGCTGATGTAAACAACCTGAAGCGCAATCTGGTGATGCTCACCCAGCTGAAGGATTTAGGGATAAGGACAATTTTGGCGGTGAACATGATGGACGAGGCGCAGGCAAAAGGCCTTCAGCTCGACCTCGGTGCACTGTCGGTAGGGCTCGGGCTGCCAGTGATTGGAATTTCAGCCCGAAAAAATCAAGGGATAGAATCGCTGAAGGACTCGGTACGCCGACTGCTGTTGAAACCTGAGGCAGAGCACGCTGAGGATTATCGGGAAATGCTGCTCGATAGCCTCAATCATCACACAAATCCCTTGCCTCACCCCGCAAAAGACTATGGCAAAGCTCAGCGGGAAGACCTGATTGGCCGACACCTGGAAGCAGCCCGCCTTGCAGGCAAGCACTTTGAATCGCCGATAAGAAAGGCCAGCCCTATGCAGCAGTGGCTTGACCGAATATTAACCCATCATATCTGGGGATATCTGATATTCTTTGGCATTTTATTTATCATTTTTCAGGCGATATTCAGCTGGGCCGAATTGCCGATGGAGTGGATAGAGCAGGCGTTTTCGGCATTAAGCATTTGGATGCGAGGGACCATGCCCCCTGGAATACTGACCAATCTGCTGACAGATGGCGTGCTGCCTGGGCTCAGCGGTGTGATTTCGTTCATACCCCAGATTGGCTTCCTCTTCATTTTCATTTCCATTCTGGAGGATTCGGGGTATATGGCCAGGGCAGCTTTTCTTTTCGACCGGGTGATGCGGAGGTTTGGTATGAATGGCAAAAGCGTGGTGCCCCTGATCAGCGGAACGGCATGCGCAGTGCCTGCGATATTGAGCACCAGAAACATCGAAGGGGCAGCACCCCGACTGATTACCATCTTGGTAACTCCGCTGATGAGCTGCTCGGCTCGGCTGCCTGTCTATATTCTGCTGATTGGTTTGCTTGTGCCAGCAGATGACGGCAATGCATTCATCAGCACCCAAGGTCTTGCGCTGATGGGGTTATACCTGCTCGGCTTTTTTTCGGCCATCATCGCAGGGTGGGTATTCAGCGCCATACTGAAACCCAAGAAAAGCCCTTTTATACTCGAAATGCCTTTATATCGGCTGCCGCTTGTGCGGAATGTGCTGGGCAACACCTATCGCAAACTTCTTGATTTTGTGGGCTCCGCAGGAAAAATCATCCTTGCCATATCGATTATTCTGTGGTTTTTGGCCAGCTTTGGCCCTGCCAATTTTGGGATGGGTAAAGCAACCTCCGCGTCAATTTCGCCGACTGAAAAACTGGAGAATTCTTTCGCTGGGCATCTTGGCCATGCCATCGAGCCTGCAATTCGGCCACTGGGATTCGATTGGAAAATTGGCATTGCATTGATTACCTCTTTTGCCGCCCGCGAGGTTTTCGTAGGCACCATTTCAACCATTTATGGAATCGAGGGCGGCGGTTCAGATTTCAGCAGTTTGAAAACAAAAATGCTGGCAGACAAAAATCGGCTTACGGGGAAAAAAGTATATACAGCCGCCACCATCATCAGTCTGCTGCTGTTTTATGTGTTTGCCATGCAGTGCATGAGCACAATAGCTGTAACCTATCGTGAAACTGCATCGCTGAGATGGACGCTGGTGCAAGTCGGATACATGACAGGGCTGGCTTATTTAAGTGCGCTGGCTGCCTATCAGTTTTTGAGCTGATTTGCGGAACTTCGCAGGCTGTGAAAAACGCTGTTTACACTGAAGCTCAAAAGGCGAAATTCATTAACGATACCAAGCACTTGCTCAGCTTGGGCGATGACCTGCCCATTGACGCGGCTGTGGCAAGTGAGCTGATGCAGCAGCTGGGTGATGTAATCCGCTTTCATGACCACCTTTATTATCTGGATGCAAGCCCTGCCATAAGTGATTTTGAATACGATCAGCTTTTCAGAAGGCTCAAGGCTCTGGAGGCGGAACATCCTGAATTGGCAAGTGCGGACAGCCCAACACAGCGCATAGGCGAGATGCTGAGTGAAAATTTTGAGTCGGCCCCCCACCTCACACCCATGCTCTCTCTTGATAACTCATACAGTGAGGGGGATGTGCTGGACTTTGACAGAAAGGTTCGCGCAGCAACTGAATTGGAAGATGTCAAATACTTAATCGAGCCAAAATTGGACGGCGGAAGCATCAGCCTGGTTTATGAAAACGACCGGCTGACACGTGCGCTCACCCGAGGGGATGGTGTGATGGGCGAGGACGTTACGGTAAACTTGAGGCAGCTGCGCACCATTCCGCTTCAGCCGCAACTTAGTCAATTCGGCATTGCTCGGATGGAAGTTCGCGGCGAGGTTATGATTGCTAAAAAAGCCTTCGCTGAAATCAATGCAAAGCGGGAGGAATCAGGATTGGCCACGCTGGCTAACCCTCGAAATTCTGCGGCTGGAAGTTTCAGGATGAAAGACCCCGCCGAAGTGAGGGCCCGAAGGCTTGAGTGCATCATTTATCACATCAGCCTGGCAGAAGATGCCGCAGGCAATGATCTTCTTGAATCAAAATTCAATTCTCGCGCAGAAAATCTTGAATGGCTGCAACAGCAGGGCTTTAAAACCACCATCGGATCGTCAGCGATGGCCAGCACCGGTGGGCAGATACATGGCATCATTGAAAACTGGGAAGCGCGCCGAGATGATTATCCATATGAAATTGATGGCCTGGTGATAAAGGTGGATGATATCCGCCTGGCCGAAAAACTCGGCAGCACCAGCCATCACCCCCGCTGGGCGATTGCCTATAAATTTACTCCCCGACAGGCGCGCACAAAATTGCTTCGGGTTGATTACCAGGTCGGGCGCACCGGCAACATAGGCCCTGTTGCCAAACTCGAGCCTGTGCAGGTAGGGGGGGTTACAGTTTCAAATGCTTCACTTTTCAATGAAGATTTTATCGCCCAGAAAGACATCAGAATAGGTGACACTGTGATGGTGGAAAGGGCAGGCGATGTTATTCCCTATGTATCAGGGGTGGATATCCATGCCCGAAAGGGCGATGAAGAACAAATCATTTTCCCAGCAAACTGTCCGGTGTGCACCACAAAGCTTGAGCGGCCCGCGGGCGAAGCAGCCTGGCGCTGCCCGAATTATGCCTGCCCTGCACAGGCACTCGAGCGGCTTATACATTTCGCAAAAAAGGATGCAATGGATATTGACGGATTGGGCCCTGCTACAATCGAACGGTTCAATAGCCAGGGCTGGCTGGAAACCTTGACTGATGTATATCAGCTGCCCTATGATAAAATAGCAAAACTTGATGGCATGGGCCAGAAATCAGCTGACCGAATAAGGGCAGGCGTCGAAGCATCGAAAAAGCGCAGCCCGAACCGTTTGCTTTTCGGATTGGGCATCAGGTATGTGGGCGAAACAATGTCGAAGGCAGTGATGAAACACGTTACCTGCATAGAAGAGTTTGCCAGCTGGAGCAAAGAGGCACTGGAGGGGATCCCCGACATTGGCCCCCGTTCAGCTGAAAGTTTGTTCGACTGGTTTCAGAATAAGGAACACGTGAAAATTCTTCACGATCTAAAATCACTTGGAGTAAATACCTGCGGAGAGTCGCCAGCAGAAAGTGCACCTGCAGGGCCACTTGCTGGCCAAACCATCCTCTTTACAGGCACCCTGGCAGGGCTGGCCAGGCGAGATGCTGAGGCGATGGCAGAAGCCGCAGGTGGAAAGTTAGCCAGCAGCGTATCGGCTAAGCTTACTTATCTGGTGGTGGGTGATGAGGCGGGATCAAAATTGGAAAAGGCAAAGAAAAACGGAAAAACTCAGATTCTTACTGAAGCAGAGTTTCTTGCTTTGCTGGGCAAATAATCAATTCAAGGACCTGACTTTTCAGCAGGCTTGCACGCC
>CBDTVD010000045.1:0-9414 GCA_965363965.1 uncultured bacterium | reverse complement strand
GACCGCCAGCAGCGGCGAAACTGTTTTTGCTGGCCCAGTTGATGATCCCTTCTTTGTCGACCTCGGCGGCATCTTCGATCTCGGAGACGCTCCGCGCCAAATGACGGGCAACCCCCGCGACGGCCTCAGCCAGTACAACGTGCACACCATCGCCCTGAAAATCGATGTATCAACCCTGCAGAAAGATGGCCAAGACCTGAGCGACACCACCAGCATTCTGGATGGTGATTATGTAATTGGTGTTTGGGCATGTGCCATGCGCCCCAAAGTACAGACACTGCAAAACAACGGCGGAACCCCAACAGTCAACAGCAACTGGGTACAGGTAAGCCGCCTCGGCATGCCTTTAACCAACGAAGCTATCATCCCCATCGGGATGAAAGACCTGTGGAACAGCCTGAGTGCATATGACACCAAAAACACCCAGTTCTACAAGTTTTTCTATAACCCAGAGCTCGCTCTGTATATGGATGATGACCTGTTCGGCGGTGCCGTGCCTGCATTCAGCGCACTGCGCATCCAAGAGAATTCACTCGGTGCATTTGATTTCACCAACAAAGGCGATGGTCTCTATAACCTGAAAGGCAGCCCTGCACTCGATGGCACCGCACTCAGCGAAGCCAACTTTGGCAGCCTGCTGCTGCCCGGCGAGCGCAAGCCCCGCAGTGTTGACTTATGGCCGATTTTCCACACCGGTGTGCCCAACCTGCGCCCGTACCAACTGGCTACAGGCAAAGAAAGAGGCAACCCGCTTGACACTGGAAAACCATTCATCAACAACTTTCTGCCAAATGGCGGCGACATGCTTCGCCTGAACATGGCAGTGCCTCCGACAGACCGCACAAGCTCAGACTTCAGCAGTGAAGGATTGCTTGCAGCCGCGGTGCTCGGTCTCACTGACGCTACTTATGCCAACACCGATATCCAGTTTATCCCCAACATGGATGGCTTCCCCAACGGTCGCCGCCTGGAGGATGATGTAACCCGGATTGAATTGCAGGCAGTAGGCGGCATTGTGCTGGCAGCAATCGGGTTGTTTTATGATGACTATGATGTCCGCGACCCAATGGCAAGCCCTGTTACAAATCAGCTCGTCAACGTCCTCCAGTACTCCACTGGCGTTGAGATGAATGATACCACTTTCCAAACCAGTTTCCCTTACCTTCAGGAGCCATGGAGAGGCACGGAAGTTTCATCCAAGCACCAATAAACCCTGAGCGACAAAAACTTGATATTTAAAGAAATGAAAAAAATCCACATAAAAGCAGCAGCTCCTGTCCTGCTCGGGCTAATGATGGCGGTTGGCAATCAAGCCACTGCATCAAGCCACCGAGAGGCGCCGCTTATTGCGAATGACCCTCAGGCAGATAACACGGATGTGTACGCATTCCGCAGCCCTGATGATACCAACACGGTAACACTCATCGCCAACTATATACCTATGCAGCTGCCCCACGGCGGCCCGAACTACTATACGTTCGGTTCACAAATCAGGTATGAAATCCACGTTGACAACAACGTGAATACCAAAGGCGATGACATCGTTTACCGTTTCACTTTCGAAACCACCAATGAAGATCCTACAACTTTCTTCAACATTCGTTTGGGCAAACAGAACCAAAAAACCACCTATCGCCTGCAGCGCAGCATGAATGGTGGTGCCACATTCACCGACATTGTTACCAATGGCGTTGTGCCCGCATACAACATCGGGCCACGGAGCATCGAAAGCGCTGTAGGCCTGAACCAAAGCGATTACGAAAGCTATTGGGAAAGCACCATCGCCACTGCCACAACGGGTGAAGAAGTATTCGCCGGCCCAGCCGATGACCCCTTCTTTGTTGACCTCGGCGGCATCTTCGATCTCGGCGATGCACCACGTCAAAACTCAGGCGACCCTCGTGATGGCCTCGGCTGTTACAACGTCCACACACTCGCCATCAAGGTGCCCATCAGCACCCTGCAGAAAAACGGCGACGGCGTGGGTGCAGCAGCCAACATCCTGGATGGTGACTTTGTAATCGGTGTCTGGGCTTCGGCCAGCCGCCGCAAAGTGCGCACAATCAAGGACAACGGCGTTTACAAATACAGCGACCAATGGGTTCAGGTTTCTCGCCTGGGCATGCCTTTGACCAACGAAGCCGTTATCCCCATCGGGGAGAAGGACGAGTGGAACAGCCGCACGCCTTACAACGAAAATCCAGACCACAACGAGTTTTTCTACAACCCAGAACTCGCCCTTTACATGGACGATGACCTGTTTGGTGGTGCAGTACCCGCATTCAGCGACCTGCGCATCCAGCGCAACAGCCTCGGTGCTTTCGATTTCGGAAATGGCAACGACGGCCTCTACATCCTGAAAGGCAATGCCGCACTGGATGGCACCGCACTTGACGACGATATCTTCGGCACCCTTCTGCTGCCAAAAGCAGGAGCACCCCGCAGCGTTGACCTGTGGCCCATATTCCACACTGGTGTGCCCAACTTCCGCCCCTACCAATTGGCTACCGGCAAAGAGAAAGGCAACCCCCTGGATACTGGAAAACCGTTCATCAACAACTTTCTGCCAAACGGCGGTGACATGCTGCGCCTGAACATGGCCGTGCCTGTAACCAGCCGCAGCAGCAGCGACTTCAGCAGCGAGGGCCTGATTGCAGCAGCAGTAGCTGGCCTGACAGACCCCACCTACGCCAACACCAACATCGAGTTTATCCCCAACATGGATGGTTTCCCCAATGGTCGCCGCCTGGAGGATGATGTAACCCGCATTGAATTGCAAGCCGTAGGCGGAATCGCCCTGGCAGCAATCGGCCTGTGGTATGATGACTATGACACCAGCCTCAGCAGCCCTGTTACCCAGGACCTGCTCAACGTGCTTGGTTACACCACCGGCGTTGAAAGCAACGACACCACTTTCCGCAGCACCTTCCCTTATGTTCAGCTCCCCTGGAGAGGAACAAGCGAGTGCAGCGGCAAAGAGATCGCCTATACCCAGCCTGACGTACTTGAGGCAACTGCCTTCCGCTGCGATGGCGGCACCGTATCAACCCGCGATGGCATGGATACAGTAGCTGTCAACAATGAAAGCGGCCTTCAGCTCAAGTTTGCCAGCATCCATGAAACCTCAGCGTTTTATGATTTCATCGTTACAGATGAAAATGGCGACATTGTTGACATTGACATCACCGACAGCAGCGTGAGCAGCATGGCGTTTTCTGATACCGGCACTTTCCGTGTCTATGGCATCAGCAGCACCGGCACACTCAGCAACAACATGGCTGGCGACAACATCAGCGATATCACCAGCACTGGCTGCAGCGATATCTCAAGCAACTTTGTTACAGTACTTGTTGGCAGCAGCGATGCAAACGTCAGCTTTACTTATACCACCACCAGCGGTGGCACACTCAGCACCCTGTGTGCGGGCGGCCCATTCAACCTCAGCTATTCTGCAGGCCCACTCGGCACGCCACAGCATTATTACATGCTGCAAAGCGATGCCAGCGGCAGCTTTGCTGATGCTGACACACTGGAAGATTTCATCATCGACCCAGCTAACCCGAATGGCATGATGCGCTTTGCCACCAATGGTGCCAGCGAAGCCGGAACTTACAGCCTCAAGGTGATCAAGGATGATGGCTCAACCACCAACCTCAGCAACAACACCAAATCAGTTACTCTCACCGAGTGCCTGATGATCAACTCCAACACTTGCGGGTCCAGCATCAACAAGTCCAGCGGAACAATTGGTTACACCTTTATTGAAGGCCGTGACTTCTATCAGCTGAACGTTGTCAATGCCAACGATGCATCTGATTCAATGACCTTTACCACGCTCAGCCGCAGGTTCCCTGTCAGCAATTCATTCTTCACTATCGGTGAAACCTACATCGGAATGGTGAGGGTGCTCCGCCACGGAGATGTTGGCCCATGGAGCGACACTTGCAGCTTCAGCATCAAAGGCAACAGCAGCCTCGGCCCAGTCGAGGATAACAGCTTCGCCCAGGACAAACTGCTTGTTTATCCAAACCCTGCCACAGCATATGTATCAACTGAAATTGAGTTGCCAGTAGGCGAAGCAAGGTTCACACTGATTGATGCCAAAGGCAACCAGGTTTGGAGTGCAACCCAGAATGTTGAAACCCAAGGACGCTATCTGCGCACCATTCAATTGAATGACCTGGCCCCAGGTTCTTACTTCCTGACCGTGCAAACTGTCAGCGAAACCCTGGTGCGCGAGATCATCAAACGATAAGCGCAGCCAATCACTGCAACACAGTCATATAAAGGGGAGCCAGGCCATTGAAAATTGACCCGACCATTCCCCCCAAAATGACACAATAAGATGACGGCAGCCCTGCAAGATGGAAATAAAACAACATCTGCGGGGCTGCTTTTTTTTCTTTAAAACCCTTTGATATTTACGCCCGTATATCACGCAGCCCCCAACATTTCAATCCTGCCCTGTATTCATCCTTTCAACTCGCCCCATCATTAAATATCATGTATAAATCCATAGCAAGGGTAATCCTTCTGGCTGGGGCCATCGGCCTCACCCTCACCGCCCTGCCAGCCTGCAACAACGCACAGGCTGACGAAAACCAGGCACAAACCGAGGTGGCAAAAAGCACCTTTAAACCCCTGCTGGCCCGAAAGGGAATGCTGGCACAAGACCCTGAGTGGCCCGCCGTACAGAAAAAAGTGGCCGACCTGTTTGAAAAAATCAGGAAGGACCCCAATGACATAAAAAGCAAGCAATACCTTGCACTCGCCTATATGGATGAAGCCCGCGTTACGGGCGAGCATCCTTATTACTACCCCGCCACACTCGAAATTGTAGATGACATCCTCAGCCGTGCACCTGAAAACTTCGAGGCACTCGCTTTCAAAGCCAGTGTGCTGATGAGCCAGCACGATTTTGCCAAAGCTAAAGAAGTAGCCGAAAAGGCCATCAGCGTAAACGGATACAATGCCTTTATTTATGGCGTACTTACAGATGCCAATGTCGAGCTTGGGCTTTATGACAAAGCAATAGAATCCAGCGACAAAATGCAGGCAATCCGCCCAGGCTATGACAGCTATGCACGCGTATCCTATCTGCGCGAAATCTATGGCGATTATCCAGGTGCCAAAGAGGCCATGGAACTGGCAGTGAATGCCGCAGTGCCCGGCACCGAGAGCCACAGCTGGCTGCAAACCAACTTGGGCAAACTATATGAAATAACTGGTGAGCCTGAAAAAGCCGCCATCCTTTATAAGGACGTACTGGAAAAACGGCCATCCTATACCTTCGCCATGGCGGGCCTCGCCAGCCTGGCCGCCACCGAAGGCAAAACCGATTCAGCACTGGCGATTCTGCAGCGTGCTGCTGAAATTCTGCCAGAATACAGCTACAACGAAAAAATGGCCGAACTCTATCAAATCAGGGGTGAGGACGCCAAGGCCGCAAAAGCAATAGATGAAACCATCGCCATGCTGCAGGAGGATATTGAAAGCGGGCACATCGCCAACCTGGATATCGCCAAGGTTTATGCCATGAAAGGCGACTACCCCAATGCCATTAAAAATGCGTTGAGCGAATATCAGCGCCGCCCCGACAACATCGAGGTGAACAATGCCCTGGCTTGGATATATTACCAGAGCGGTGATGTGGCCAGCGCCCAAAAACACATCAAAATAGCCATGCACACCGGCAGCAAAAATGCCGAAATGCTGGCCCGAGCCGCCGTGATTGCTGCCAGCGCAGGCAACAAAACTGAAGCCAGGGCACTGCTGGCCCGCAGCAAAAAAATCAACCCCTACATGGATGCCCCCCTGGCAGCCGAGGTTAAAAAAACAATCGGCTGATGCCACGGCTCTGCTTCCTTTCAAAATATCTGATTCTCAGTCTAATAATCCGTTTCATTTACAAATGAAAATCTCTGAAATTTTTGGCTTGCTGTTTTTTGCACTGCCAATTGGTGCACTTGCCCAAAGCGGCAGCCTTTCAGGCAGGCTGAACAATGCCGATTATAATGTGCCTGAAGGGGCTGTTGTAGTCACCTTGCAGCCATCAGGCAAGTCGGCATTGTCCGATACTTCAGGCCAATACCGCATCACAGGCATCGAGCCAGGGCGATATACCGTGAGGTTCAGCCGAGTAGGCCTGCTTACCGCCGAGCGCACCGTAAACATCGGCGCTGACGAAAAAGTACTCAACCTCAGCCTGCGTGATGATGTCATCAACCTGAGCGAAGTAACTGTAACCACAAAGGGCGATATCAACCGCAACCCTGTCGGCAAACTCGATGTGGCCCTGCGCCCCGTGAACTCCAGCCAGGACCTCCTGCGCCTGGTGCCTGGCCTGTTTATAGCCCAGCACGCTGGCGGCGGAAAAGCCGAGCAGATTTTTCTGCGCGGATTTGATGTTGACCACGGCACCGACTTCGCCATTTTTGTCGACGGCGTGCCAGTGAACATGGTGAGCCACGCCCACGGACAAGGATATGCCGACCTCCACTTTGTCATCCCTGAAACTGTCAGGGAACTCCAGGTTTTCAAAGGCCCTTACAATGCGGCTTATGGCGACCTGGCAACATCGGGGGCAGGCGAGTTTGTAACGCAGAATTTTCTGCCCCAGAGCCAGGTGAAACTGGAATATGGAATGTTTAACACGTATCGCGCTCTGGCCATGATTGACCTCCTGAAAGGCAAGCACCTTTTCACTCAGGGGCATGAGGGCCTTCATGTGGCGGGCGAGTATAAATATACCGACGCTTACTTTCAAAGCAGCCAGAATTTCAACCGCTATAACCTGTTTGCCAAATATACAGGTGTGATG
Source organism: uncultured bacterium (assembly GCA_965363965.1). Lineage (GTDB taxonomy): Bacteria > Bacteroidota > Bacteroidia > CAILMK01 > CAILMK01 > CBDTVD01. The sequence continues at coordinate 2,594 of CBDTVD010000045.1, read as the reverse complement.
AAAAACGGCGACCTGTTCAACTTTACCGCCAGCAATTTCGGCAGCACCTGGGATGCCAGCGGGCAAGTGCCCCAGCGTAAAATTTCAGATGGAACAATCAGCCGCTTCGGCGCAATAGACAACACTGAGGGCGGATCAACCGGGCGCACAAATGCAAATGCCGTTTATACCAAAGTACTCAGCCCCAGTGCACGCTGGAAAAACCAGGTTTACTATAGCAAGTATGATTTCAACCTCTACTCCAACTTCACCTTTTTTCTTGAAGATTCTGTCAATGGAGACCAGATTCGCCAAAACGATAACCGAAACCTGGGCGGTGTGCTCAGCCAGATAGAGGCAAAGGGCAGCCTCTTCGGCCTGCCGCTCAGCAGCAAAGTCGCCATCGGCGGCCGGTATGACCACAGCATCATCAGCCTCGGCCATTCTGTCCTCCGCGTGCCTACTGATACAATGGTCGCAGGCACACTCAACCAGCTGAATGCTTATGCTTACGCCGATGAAACCCTCACCCTCACCGATAAATTAAGGGTGAACCTCGGCGCAAGGCTCGACCAGTATTTCTTCGATTTCCAGAGTTTTATGCAGGACTCCACCAGCGGCAGCACAACCAAGGCTCGCGTCAGCCCAAAGGTCAACCTCATTTATACCCTCAACCCCAGTGTTGAACTCTATGCCCGCACAGGCCTCGGCTTTCACAGCAACGATGCTCGCGCCGTGGTTGTCGGCAAACTCGAGAACACTTTGCCCAAAGCATTTGGCTATGAAGCCGGCTCCACTTTCAAACTCGGCAAGCGCAGCGTGTTTAACACAGCCCTCTGGGCACTTGACCTGGAAAGCGAGCTGATCTATGTCGGCGATGCAGGCGTGGTTGAAAATAGCGGCCGCACGCGCCGGTATGGTATCGATTTCGGCATGCGCTATCAATTGAGCAATCACCTTTTCGCCGATTTGGATGTCAATTACAACAAAGGCATTTTGCGCGATGAGCCAGAAGGCGCAAATCGCATCCCGCTTGCTCCATCGCTCACCAGCATCGGGGGCTTGACTTATAAAGCGGATAAAGGCTTCAGCGGAAGCCTGCGCTATCGGTTTATTGACGACCGCCCTGCCAATGAGCTGAACACGGTAACTGCTGAAGGCTATTTTCTGCTCGATGCCAGCGTGGTCTATACTCGCCCGCGTTATCAGCTTGGCCTAACCGCCGAAAACCTCACCAACACCGAATGGAATGAAGCCCAGTTCGACACCGAAAGCCGCCTCCGCGGAGAGCCGGAACCTGTAAGCGAATTGCACTTTACCCCAGGCACGCCTTTCTTCCTGAAAGGCCACGTGGCAGTATTTTTTTAAAGGCACGGGCAGCATAGTTGCCCGAAATGGGGGCGGCATCAGCAGCCCCCCCAACACTCGGCCCCGGATTTGCCATACGCAAAGAAATTGAAAGGGATGAGGATAAAATTGGTTTGGCTGGGTTTGATGACCATTGGGCTGCTGGGGGCATGCACCTCGCAGAACAAAACCACCCATACTCCCGTGCCCATGGGGCCGCCAGTGCCGCCAGCCAATAGCCAGATTGATAGCCTGAAAAAATATGAACTGAAACTCCAGGCCCTCGGCGACAGCATTCTGCACGGGCCCATCCAGCTCGACCGCATCAATGCCACCACAGCCTTTATTCCCCTTTTTGTAAAAACGCTCAAATTCAGGGGCAGCTTCGATTATCCTTTCGACAGCCTGAAGTTCCTCAAAAAACTCACGCCGCCGGATGGCAGGTTCAGAATTTACAACTGGGCATTGGCATATGACGATGGCACTTTTCGTTTCTACGGGGCCATCCAATATCCCGGCGATAGCCTCAGCCTGGTGGCTTTAAGAGACTACCGTCAAAAACTTGACCCCGATACACTGGAACAAATTACGGTCGGGCCTGATCAGTGGGTGGGCGCACTCTATTATAACATCGCAGAAACCATGGTTAAGAAAACACCCTACTACACCTTAATCGGCTGGGATGGCCACAACCATGTCAGCGACCACAAAGTGATCGAAGTGCTATGGTTTGATGAAAAGAATCGCCCCCGTTTCGGCGCCCCCATCATCAAAGACTCAGATACGCTCAAGCGCAGAAAAATCTATGAGTTCAGCGGCGAAACCACCATGCTGCTCAATTATCTGCCAGATCTCGGGGTCATCACAAACGATCATCTTGTGCCCCCCAGCCCTAACGCCATCGGCCGGTTCTGGCTATATGTCCCTGATGGCAGCTATGACTACTGGGAATGGAAAAAGGGTTACTGGGTGTTTCGAGAAGACCTGTTTGAAACCATCCATAAAAACATCCCTGCAGCAGGTGAGTGATGCCTTCGTCCACTCCGCTGAGCCGGTAGTAAACGGTTAAAGCATCTCCGCTCATCAGATTGCGGGTCGAGCCCGCAATGACGAAAAGGGGCCCGCAACTGCACCACACCTTTTTTACAACTCTCCCCCGTCCACTCTCTGATCTTCAGAGAGGGGTGCCGATTGTAACGGGCGTTGGCCACGGTGTAGGGCAAGCACCCTGTGCTTGCCTTTGAGTGGGTTGCATCAGCGATTTGTAG
>CBDTVD010000044.1:0-9524 GCA_965363965.1 uncultured bacterium | reverse complement strand
ATGCAGATTCGGTTTGATTCCTTGTCATATCCATAAAGCACCACAAAGTGCCCGCTGGCTTGCCCTTTGATGTCGTCATAGTCATTGTTCAATTCTCTGGGTGTGCGATATAGATAGGTGGCATTCAACCCTGTGAGCATGGGGATTCCGCGATCGATGAATTTATGTATCAGGGGCTCATCCAGTTCTTCGAATGCCACTTTGCCGCCCTCAGCCAGAAAACGGAGATAAAGTGCGCTGGCCCATTGCAGCCGTGCACTTGGTTTGATTCTGCGCTGCTGTTCAATTTTTTCGCTGATGTTTACGCCTTCCTTGAACCAGGTAGGGTCGAACATCTGGAGGTTATAGGTATAAATGGTTGCCCTGAATCCTCTGCTCAGCGCGTGTATTCCCAGGGCCACCGCCATGGTGCCGCCGGTTTCGAGTGTTTCTATTTCATCCACCAGCTGGCTGAGTTCCATCGGGTGTCCGTAATATTTATAAACAGCGTGCAGGCAGGTGGCACCGCAGGTTTCATCATCGGGCTGGGGCAGAATGTTTACCTCAAATGGCGATGGTTTGGGTTGCTCTTCCACTTTGGGCATACAAGCAATTCATCCAGCCCAATTGTTTGCCGCGGATTTTGTGGCATGCCCGCTATTGAACATAATCTGGGCGCGAGTGCTTATCCACACAATACAATTTCAACCTTTAACCCTGCCAAACAACAATCAAATGAATATCGCCCAAGCAGGATATCACATGCTGATGATCCTCTCCGTAGTTGACGGAAAATATGACATTGCCGAAGGGAAAATCATCGTGGATTACCTGGTGAAAAACTACCGCCAGGAAATTGATATCGATAAAGAAAATAAAGATCTGCTTGCCATTCCCGAATCTGGCCTGGCTGAACACTTCAAGAATGCAGCAAACAGTTTTGCGGCCAATTCAAGCAATGAGCAGCGGGTGGACTTCATAGCTTTTGCATATAGGCTGGTGGAAGCAGATGGAACTGTTGCCAGTGAGGAGAATAAGATTTTGAGTTCCCTGGCCCATTCCTGGAACATTGATGTTGAGCCATTGCTGAAAGGCAATGACGGTGGCATTATGAAGGACATCGAGAAGCAGGCCTAAGGCTTGCTTCGGGGTTCATAGCTGAGCTTACCTGAGCCTATCGGCTGAACGCACCAGCTGCTCATCCTTCCATATGGCGCGCCCTGCCATCAGCACCAGCACCAGGCTGATGATGGGGATTATTGCTGCGAGTCTGTAATCTGTAAGTTCCGCGGACTGATCTACCCCCAGCATTTCTTTGCTCTGTTCAACCGAGATCAGCATGAATGCGGTGAAAGCCGCAATGGCAAGAATCATGAACCGGCTTACCTTGAGCTGGAGCATCCGCTTTTTATAGAGCATTATGGCCACAGCCAGCCCTGCAATAATGGCGATGTTAAACAGCATCAAAGGTGAGTTTTGGTTTACACCAATCGTAGAAACCAACTCGCTGCCGCCGCTTCGATAGCTCCAAATGGGCAGGGCAAAAAGCAGTGAATGCAAAATGCCTGCACCCAAAAATAACAAGGTCTGAATACGCTGAATCATTGTGGTTCTTTGATAAAGGTGTAAGTTTTAAGAATGAGATATTATCGGCGCGAAGTTACCTATCCATAAACAGGTCAGCCTGCCGGCCGAGCTGGGCAAGCTGTATCCGGATGAGGGCGGCAGCGGGGGAGGCTATAAATCCTGTTACGCCAGTCCATTCGCGGTGCACTGCCGCCAGCCGAGGTTTCATGGGCACAACCGTTGCGCCCAGATAATTAAACACATCTGTCAAATGGCTGAGAGCAAGCGCACCCCCCATTCCCCCTTTTGATAAACCCACCAGGCCTACTGCCTTTCCGCTGAATGCATCTGGGTAAGGCAGGCTGTCAATAAATCCTTTCAAAACACCTGGCATGCTGCCATTGTATTCGGGGACGATGAAAACCAAGGCAGGGGCATTAACCATTTCAGCGGTGATGGCCTGCAGCGCCTCGGGCTGATTGTCCCTATCGAGGAGGGCAGGGGCGTAGTACTCAGCTTCGTAAAAGTCAGTTGGCAATGCTTTCAGGTCTATGATTTTTCCTGGGATGGCCATTTCTTCAGCAATCTGGAGATATGCCTCGGCAATTCTCAAGCTGAAACTCCCTGGCCGATTAGTGCCGGAAATGATGGGGAGAAGGATTTGTGTCCGCTTCAAAGTGTGGCCGCAGAGGGCATGGGGTGTTTGGCAAAGAGATGAAAAAAGAAAAGGGGCACGCCCCGAAGAATCAAGATTCTTGGTTTATGCCCCCTGTTCACATATTGAGGTTTGTATCTTTAAATCAAAGCCACTTATGGATTTAGCCTTACGGGACTTTGCGTATTTGGATCGAGTGCATTGGGGTCGACCACTTCGCCCTTGATATAAAGCACTTTGATGCCATCTTTGGTATTTGTGGTAACAGTTACGCTTTTGCTGAAGCCGCCGTGGCCGGTTTGGCTGTTATAGGCTGCTTCAACGTATCCGCTGCCACCTGGGGGCACGGGGTCTTTGCTCCATGTGGGGGTGGTGCATCCGCAACTGGCGCGCACATTGGTAATCAGCAGGGTGTCGGTGCCGGGATTTTTGAAGCGGAACCGATATTTGGCTATCGGCCCCTTGTCTATCTTGCCGAAGTCATGGCTTTCGCTTTCAAAAACAATTTGCGGGCCAGTGGCAGTCTGGGCATATGCGCCAGCGCTGAGGGCCATCATCAGAAATAAAATGGAGAAAAGTTTCATCCTTTGCTTGGGTTTTATGATTTATTCAGGTGTTTTAATGTTGATATTCTTTAGCCGCCAATAGTCCCCTTTATGGTGAGCACCTTGATGCTTTCCTTTATTCCATTGGTTTTAACAGTGATCATTTTGGTGAAAGGGCCTGGCCGGCCGCTGCTGTTATAGGTTACAGTAATCTCGCCTGATTTTCCAGGGGCCACCTCTTCGGTGCTCCATTTAGGGGTGGTGCATCCGCAGCTGGCGGCGACGCTGAGCAATTTGAGCGGGGCATTGCCGGTGTTTTTAAATTTGAAAGTGTGGGTGTATTCAGGCCCTTCAGGCTGCTGCCCGAAATCGTGCACATCCTGCTGAAAGGTGATAACAGGCGATTTGTCGTCAGCGGGGGCCTGCGCTTTGGCTGACAGCATGAAGCCCAGGAAGCCGATGCAGAGAAAAAAGATCTTCGTCATTGTTTTTTTAAAGCGATGGCTGCCGACAATTTCAGCACCTCATCGCTTGCCTTGTTTCAAAACTTGGGCCATTGTGCGGGCCATGATTAATTCAATCTTTTGGTTTGACCAATTTTTTTTCCAACCATTGTTGGGTTTTGGCCGTCATAACTTTTGTACTGCACCGTAATTTAGCCCCGATTGGCAAAAATTGCTGAGCTTTTATCGCCGAACATCATGCCCGGAGCCGAATGCTGAGGAAACTCCACACAGACGAGGAAATTGTGCAGGGATGCCTGCGCAATGATGCGCGCATGCAAAAGCGCCTGTTTGAGCGGTATTTTCCTGAATTGATGCCGGTTTGCCTGCGTTATTGCCGCAGCCAGGATTATGCCGATGATGTGCTGCAGGAAAGTTTTGTGAAAGCATACGGCCGAATTTCCACATATACGGGTGAGGGCCCCCTGGCTGCCTGGCTTAAAAAAATCGTAGTGCGCACAGCACTTGATAAACTCAGGCGCATGGCAAGGGAGCAAAAAGTTGTCATCCCGAACACGGCAGAATATGATGCTGTGCAGATGCCAGACTTTGACGACCAGATTTCGGCCCAGGAGATACTGGCCCTTGTGCAGGAATTGCCCCCCGTGCATCGCGCAGTTTTTAATCTGCACATACTGGAAGGCTGGAGCCATCGCGAGATCGGGCTTGACCTGGGCATCAATGAGGGCACCAGCAAATGGTACCTGAGTGAAGCTCGGCGGATTTTGAAAGTTCGCATTCTTATTCTTTACCCTCAAAAAATCGAAGTTGCCGTCCGATATGCATCATAAGGATTTTGACAACTTCATCAAAGGGAAACTCAACGATGTTGAGGCGCCCTTCAGCGAGATGCACTGGCAGCATTTTAAAAGCAGGCAGCAGGGCAGGCAGCAGCAGCGGCGGGCACTGGCCATTGCTGCCATGCTTTTCATCACCCTTTCTGCAACGCTGGGCTTTCTGATGGATAAAAAGCATTCCACAAGTGCGTTGGTTGTTATTTCTATGGAGCCTCCAATCAACTCAGAGGGATTGCTGCATTCTTCTGGACAGCCTGCGAGCGATGGCATTACGGCGCTGGTGGAAATCGAAAATTCCACTATTAAAGATGGTGCGTTTGCCCACCGAGGTGCCCACATAGAAACAAGCACATCGGCATCAAGCCATCGCATTGGTCTCAAGATGCTTCCTTCCCACCCAAATGGGGCCAGCCATCAAAATTTTGGCCTTGAAAATTCAGATTATGGAATGTTTCAGCCTGCAGAGGATATGGCAAAAACTGAGGTGAGTTTGCTTCCTTCAAGTCTGCAATTTGCAAGCACTGGCGAATTTTTACCTGTAGCAACGCTGGCAGAGCGAAACCCCGAAAGCGACAAGCCAATGGCGCATCAGTTTTTGCCGCGACCGCTCGACCTGCTGGCATTCTCCGGCTCTGGAAACCCTGCACTTGCCGGAAATCGGAGCCGTTTCAGTTTTTCTTTTGATGATGTGTATTCCCATTTCCGAGGGCAAGAAAGTTATCAGGGGCAAAACAACCTGACTGCTTCTGCCACCTTTAAAGGGGGCACAAGCGTGCAAATGCAGTATCACCGTGAGTTTACGCCTTATCGCCTGACTGAAGAGGGCATTGGAAGCGTGAGTTTCCCGATTGCTTCATCGCACAATGGTGTTTTGCGTGCAGGGGTTGGCCTGGGAATTGGGAAACGGATTTATGCTTACAGCAAAAGCAAAGGAACAATCACACCTTCCGCCTCGGCGCAGCCAATTGAAGACCCCAGGATTGGGATTTATGGCATCACTCAATCGCGGTTGTCTGCTGGCATGGTCTATTTTTCTGATGGATGGGTCGCCCAGGCTTCTGCAAACCACGGAATCTATGATGGTACTGGCGAGCTGGAAGCCCTCGGCTGGGAAACAGAGGCTCAGGTGCTCCGCCAATTCAAACTCGGCAGAAACCTGAATCTTCTGCCAGGGGCCGAGCTGTTGTTCTCGCAAAGCGGGGTATCGGGCGGTGCCTCTGTCAGGGTAGCCTATGGCAGCCTGGCTGCAGCAGGCCTATCCTATACCAGCTCACCATCTGGTGCTATAGAAAAGGGCATTGATTTCTCCCTTACGTTAAAAAATCGCGTATCAGCTTATGGGGGAATCCACAGCCAGCAATTTGCCGCAAATGCCCCGAGCCTAACCCGAATTGAAAGCGGTTTGCAGCTTCATTTTTAAGTTTGCCTGTCCAATCCCATATGGCCATGAAACTCTGCGCATTTCTTTTCGTTGCTGCTTTCTGTTTTTTGTCAGCATGCAGCAAACTCACATTGGACAATGATGTCCAATTGCCCTTGAATGTGGAAATCCCCAACTCATTCAGCCCCAATGGCGACGGAATGAATGACAGTCTGATTATCCTGGGCGACCCGCGCAGCGATTTTCGCTTTTTTGCCTATGACGATGCTGGGGTGATGGTTTGGGAGACTGAAGACATATCCAAACCCTGGGGCGGCACAAAACTGAAAACGGGCATTCTGCTGCCTGCTGGCACTTACAGGTATTATGTGCAAAATGCCCCGCTGGGCGGCAGTCAGCCCAATGGCGTGGGTTTTATTGAGTTGATTCGCTGACGAGTTAACACCCATTTTCTGGCTGGGAGTAGCTATTCCCAAATATACTCGGGTAATCCTTTAATCTGTTGCCCCAACAATTTGCTGGCAGGCGCAGGGCAACGTTGTTTTTTCATGATTGTTCAAAAAATTAAGTTGGGTGGTAAAACTTTGACTTATCTTTGCCGAGCAAAAAAAATAGTTCCTATGTTTAAATCACTTTACACTCTCCTTGCGGCTTTTGTGCTTATCGTTGCTGGCTCGCCAGAGTCAATCGCAGCAACTTACAGGACCGCCCAAAATGGTAACTTTTCTTCAGGTTCCACATGGATTGGCGGTGCAGTGCCTCCTTCAGGTGGAAACCACAGGCTGATTATCAATCATACGGTCAGCAACCTCAACAGCAATTTCCAACTTGGAGTTAACAATGGAAGCGGCAGCGGTTCAATCACAGTCAACTCGGGTGCCAGCCTGACAGGCACTGGCGCTATCAACTTGATTGGCACCGATACCATTAAAAACAATGGCACTTTCACTTTGGGTGCCCTCAATGTCACCAAAGGCCCATCAGTAATTGCTGGCGGAAACAACACTGTTTTTACCGGAAACATGGAAATTACTGGCAATGGAGGTTTGACTGTTATCCCTATGGCCAAGCTCTATGTCAATGGCACCACCAATTTTCCCAACAATGCCAACGCCACCTTTATTGTCAATGGTTTTTACGAAGGGGGAAAGGCAGGTGTTACCAACTATAAAAGTTTCAGCATCCAGGATGCGCTGATTACTGTAGGTTCAACTGGCATTCTGCGCCAGTATGGCACAGTAAACGTGGATAAAAATGGTACCGTGGTTATCAACAGGCTGATGCGCATTTTCGGTGATCTGAACCTTACACAGCAGACTTCAACCGTAACCAATAATGATAGCCTGATTATCCACGGAAACCTCAACAATAAGGGAACCTTCACCACCGCCCCCCAGAGTTATACAGAGGTGCGTGGTGCAGTTGATAATCAAAACAGCCATGCTGTAATCACCACTAATGGATACATGCGCGTGCTGGGAGATTTCTATAATCAGCCAAATGCGATAGTGCAAGGCGATGGTGGCAGTTTCATTGTACTCGGCTATTCAGAAAATAAAGGCACCATTCGGGGCACTCCCCCCAGCGGCCAGCTCAACTTCTGTGATTCTACCAAGCCTACTCAGACTCAAATTGTCAATGACAATAGACCCCAAGGCTCAATCGCAAACACGGTTGCCAACTGCGGCTCAGGATTTTTCAGCCCTGTTCCTGTGGAATTGCTTTTTGTAAATGCAAACCGCGAAGGCAATCAAGTTGTCCTGAATTGGGCAACTGCCAGCGAAATCAATAACGACTTTTTCAGCATCGAGCGCAGTTTTGATGGAATCGCCTTTGAAACCGTTGGCCTGGTGCGCGGCGCAGGTACCACTGCCGAACTGAAAAACTATCGATTTACTGATGTTACAGCCACTTGCGGCATGTTGTATTATCGCCTCAGGCAGACAGACTTTAATGGCGAGAACACAGCATCGCAGGTGATGCCGATTGCCCCTTGCGGCAGTGCGGCCAATCCACAGATGAGCCTTTTCCCTAATCCAGGTTCTGAAGGTGCAACATTCAGCCTCGCACTGAATCTGCAGCAGGCTGGCGAGTTTACCCTCAATGTTACGGATATGGCAGGCCGTGTGGTTTACACCACCCAATTCAATACCAACCAGGGCACAAGCCAAACTCAGCTCAGCGGCATGGAACTCAGCAAAGGCATTTATACCGTCAGTTTGCTGGGGAGCAATATGGCTCAGCATAGCCGGCTGATGGTGAGATAAAATTTAGGAACCGCTTTTTTTAAGCAACTTAGTGCCTCGATGCCCCCTCAAAAGGCTCGGGGCATTTTAGTTATGGGCTGGGCTATCTCGGCTTGAAAAATGTCAGAATGTGGAAAAAAAATTTGAGGTTTTGGACGAAGTAAGTATCTTTGCACCGCAAAAAAAATTAGTTCCTATGTTTAAATCACTTTACACTCTCCTTGTCTGTACCATGCTGGGTTTTGCCCTGCTTGCGCCAGGGGCTGCCAATGCGGCAACATTCACTACCACGCAAAACGGTAATTTCACCTCTGGGTCCACTTGGGTAGGCGGCACTGCGCCTGTAACTTATTCGTCAAATAATGTGATTATTATCAAGCATGCGGTGTCGCTCAACAGTGATATCCAAATTGGTAATGGTTCTGGCGCAGGGGTAGGTTCTTTGACCATCGATAACGGCGCATCGCTGATAGGCAGCAACAAAGCGATTGTACTATTCAATGGCGCCTCGCTGGTCAATAATGGCACATTGTCTGTACAGGATGTCACGCTTTATTCCGGTACCTATCCCTCTTCCTTTACCAACACGGGTACGTACAATGGCAGATATCTTTACCTGCAGGGGACCAATCAAACTTTTACCAATGTAACAGGCGGCACTGCCACCTTGGTTTTCGACCTCAACTTTAATGGCGATGTAGATAACGGCGGCACCTTGATAATCGGCCAAGACCTGATTTCAAATACCGTAACCACCAACAGCCTTGACAACACAGGCACCATAACCATGCGCGATATCAAGTTTAATGGTACCATGAACTCCGGCGGGAACATTACTGCATCGCGGGACATACAAATGGACAACGCTGAACTAAATATCACCGATAGTTCCACTTTTACAGTGGGGCGGAATACTGTACTCAACGGAACCGAAATCAATGTTGAATCAGGATCCACCTTGCGCCTTGATAGGCAGACCACGATGAACTCTGGGAACGGCGGCACCCCATCGCGCTTGAATATTTTTGGCACATATCTCGGCGGTACCAAAAGCGGCAATGGTGATGACCTGACCATGAATGCCGCCAGCCACATTTTCGTTGCCTTCAAAGGAAAATTCACTCAAGAGGGCGATATCTATATGAATAGCAACCAAAACAATGGAAGCAATGTAAGCATCACTAACAATGGGGTGTTCAAGGTTGCCAGCGACAATGGGAATGCTGGTGGGGCGGATGGAAGCCTGATTATGAACACCGGCCAAATCAACAACAATAACAAAATTGTTATTGACAGCAAGCTGCAAAGCAAAGGCACTATCAATAACAATCGCACTGGCTATATTGAAGTGAAGGGGAACATGGAAAGCACAAGCCCATCCACTTACACCAACAATGGTTTTACACGGGTTCGCGGCACATTCCTGAATGATTATAACGCAGTTATTCAAGGTGATGGCGGTGCCTTGCGCTTGCTTGATAACTCAGAAAACCGTGGTTCAATCAAAGGATATAATGGAGGCAATTTAATTGTATGCGATTCTAACTTGAATCCTGGCCAACCAATCGTGAATAAGGCCATTCAGTATCCTTCACCAGCCTCAGGCATCGAGGCTACTGTGCTGGATTGCAGCTATTACAATGGCAGCAACGGCACCTATAGCTTCAGCCCGCTTCCCGTTGAGCTGCTGTATGTCAATGCAAATCGCCAGGGCAATGTGGTAGTCCTGAACTGGGCCACAGCCAGCGAAACCAATAATGACTTCTTCACCATCGAGCGCAGCTTTGACGGCCTCAATTTCGAGGGTGTAGGAATTGTGAAAGGAAGCGGTACCTCAGCAGAGTTGCGGGGC
>CBDTVD010000043.1:0-9599 GCA_965363965.1 uncultured bacterium | reverse complement strand
TATCGTCTTTTTTCGTCGCCGTGTCGCTTTCACTCCAAGCCATATTTCTGCATTACCGCCGATTTTTCTGCAGAAGATATGGGCCTGAAAAAGATAGGATTACATCCCTGGCCAATTACCTCAATTTTATGTGCAGGAACCCTCAGCAATTCCATTAAGTCATCAGCGGTCATCTTGCTGACAGCAATTATCTTGTCTGCAGCTTCGCAAGCAGCGGCAGCTTTCCATTTGAAAATCCGCTGGTCATGCCACCTGAAGTAATGGGGATAGCGCATGAAAATCAAGTCATGCATGGTTACCACAGTCTTCCGTATCACCTTGTTGATCGCGATTGGGAGTTCAGCACTCAATCCGTGAAAAACTTCGGCCCCTGAATCAGCGACGTCCTGGACGCATCCCTTGCTTCGCCAATAGGCATTGGCAATGTAATTTGTGCTCAGAGGCTGAAGAACTTGAGCACTGGCTGGGGCAGTATAAAATTCTTCCCGCTGCAAGTTTGGTTTAGCCAATACCAGGCGGTTATTGGTGTGCACGTCTAAGGCATCGATAACAAACCGAGAATAGGCCCCGAGGCCAGAATGGTTATAGAATGCCCTTTTGGCATCGAATGCAATTGCAGTCAATGCAGTTTCAGTGCTTGTATCTGTCTAAAAGTTCCTGGGCACTTTGAATGGTGGCAGTGCCTGCGGCTGCGCCCCCCATCATGCTGGCAATTTCCTCAACTCGTTCGCCGTTGGTAATTTCCGTCATCTGAGTTTGAGTGGTTCCATCAGAAACCATTTTGGAGACCCTGAAATGCTTTTGGCCCATGGCTGCAATCTGCGGCTGATGGGTAATGATTAAAACCTGATGCCCAGCGGAAATCTGACGGATGAGTTGCCCGACACGGCGAGCTATTTCACCAGAAACACCTGTATCAATTTCATCGAAAATGATGGATGGCAGGTTGGCACTTTTGGCAAGGATGGCTTTCAAAGCCAGCATAACCCTGCTGAGTTCACCGCCCGATGCCGCTGAGGACAAATCTGCCAGCGGGACGCCAACATTGGCACTGAAAAGCAAATTTGCCCTATGCCCTCCATTTTTAGAGAACGGAATTTGGACAAACTCGAATTTGACTGATGAATTGGTGAGGCCGACTTCTTTCAAATAATTGAGCAATTCAGCCTCCAGTTCAGGAATGGCAGCCAATCTTTTCTGATGAAGAATGGTGGCGGAATCGCTTACGAGGCTGAGTTTTTGGGCGACTTCCTTACCCAGCTGGCCGAGCCGCTCTGATTGCTCATCCGATTGATTCAATCTGCGGCTAAGGGAGTTCTTCAGTTCAATAAGTTCCGCCTCCGTTTTCAGGCCATGCTTTGCAAGCAGGGCAGTGATGGCAGAAAGCCTTGCGTTGAGCGCATCAATGCGTTCAGGGTCGTGAACAATTGAATCGTTTAAGGCTGCAATTTCATTGTAAACATCCATTGCCTCGGCAGTGATGGTTGTCAGCCTTTCACCCAGGGATGCAAAATTTTCGCTGAGGCCTGCCAGCTTCAGCATGGCTTTTTTCGATTCGCTCAGCAGTCCATAGACATTCTGGTCACCTTCGTATAACGCAGTTGCGGAAGCTGACAATGCAGCAGCAATTTCACTTGAGGAGTTCAGCAATTTCAGTTCATCCTCAGCCTCTTTCAATTCGCCAGTCTTCAGCGAAGCTTTATCGAGTTCCTGCAGTTGGTACTCCAAATAAGAACGGTCTTTTAAATCGCGGTCGAGTTCGGCTTTGATTTGCTGCAGTTCTTTCTCAGCTTGCTGCCAATGATATAAGGCTGACCTAAAGTTTTCAAGTTCCAGGGAGGATTTGGCAAACCCATCTACCAGCGACATTTGAAAATCAGCATTTTTCAGCAGGATTGTTTGATGCTGGCTGTGAATATCCACAAGCAAACTCCCAATCGCGCGGAGCTGATTGCCCGACACTGGGGTATCATTGATAAAAGCCCGTGATTTACCGGAGGGCGTTATTTCTCTGCGGAGGGTGAGGTCATCCTGGATGTCAAGGTCAAATTCCTTCAGCAATTCAATCGCTTCCGGCAGCTGTGTAATAAAAGTGCCCTCGATTACACACTTTGAAGTCCGGTCGAAAAGTGAGCCCAAATCTGCACGCTCACCCAGCATTAATCCAATCGCGCCGAGCAGAATGGATTTTCCGGCACCCGTTTCACCAGTGAGGGCATTAAAATTGGGTGAGAACGTTACATTCAGCGACCGGATAAGTGCATAATTCTGGATACGTAGTCGGCTGAGCATACTGGGAATATTTGAGCCAAAACTTGGCTGTTTCTATTTTAATTTTTCGGCATAGCGGCCGGAATTGACAACGTCAATGGACTGCATCATGCTGCGGACTTCGCTTTTTGCCTGCGGTGCTGCTTTGGCAAAAAGATCAATTATTTCATTGCTTTTGGCATCAGCAAAATTCTGTACCAGCAAGGCATTGGGAAACTGCTGTTTGGCAGCATCGTAAACCTTGATTGCACCGAGGATGGCCTGCCTGCCATCGGCGGGATTTCCTGCCATGATATCCAAGCCTTTGCGGTGATAGTTATACAGGCCTTTTCGCATGGCCTGGTATCTGTTGTCAAGCCTGTCATAGACCAAATAATACCGATTTCTGTCATCCCTGTCGGTGCTGCGCCAGCCCAGCATGGTGCTGGATGTAGACTGGTTGAGTATTGCCTGGGCTTTGGTGAAAAACTTTGTGCCCCCAAGCTCACTATAGGTGTCATAGTCGGCCCCAATGATCATATAGGCATAGTATGCCAGCACTGCCGAAAGATCGTCACTGTAATTGTTTTCGACATACTGCAAAGGCTGGAACTCTACATAGTCAATCACAATGGTTTTATCGATGAAGTTGAAGATGGGCGAGTTATATGCTGTGTTATAAACTGGCCTGCTGCTATTTACTTGCAGGGTGCACACCAATCGGCTGCCATCCTGCCCAGTAACCGTGAAATTCAAGGAGCAATCTATTTTTTCTTCTTGGGCAAACCGGTCATCTGTCCATTTGGTATTGTTCATGAAATCGCGAATTGCGTTTCCAAAACTGATGAAATACTGAGGATTGGCAGACTGAACCTGGTCGGCATTGACATTCACAACGCAATTCAATTCCTGGCTGCGCGCGGGTAAGGCAACAACAAGTAAGAAAGAAAAAATAAGAATGAGTTTGCACATGCCCTTTGATAACATGATTGGTTTCAAAAATAGTGCTCCAGTAAAAAATTCATTATTTGCCTGGCCACTTCGGGTTTTGGCAAGAGGGGAATGGGATAGGGGGGGGAATTCTGAGAAAGAATTGTAACCTTGTTTTTTTGCACACCAAAACCTGCACCATCGTCGGACAATGAATTGAGAATGATTGAATCGGCATTTTTGGCCAGGAGTTTTTTCTGGGCATTCTGCAGTTCATTATCAGTTTCCAGGGCAAAGCCAATCAAAATCTGATGGGTTTTAATTTGGCCCAAGCCAGCCAAAATATCAGGATTGGGGGTTAGATGAAGCGTTAAAGGGAGATCGGATTTTTTTATTTTTCCTGGCAGGTATTCGGCTGGCCGGTAATCGGCTACTGCTGCACACATGATGAATAGGTCTGCCGAAGAAAATAACGTTTCACATGCTTTTTTCATCTCTAAGGCAGTTTCAACGTCAATTCGGTTTATGGCAGGGTGGGGGGGTGGTAAACTTACCGGGCCTGAAATCAGGGTTACCTCAGCCCCAAAGCTAAGTGCTGCTGCAGCCAATGCAAAGCCCATTGTTCCCGTAGAGCGATTGCCAAGAAATCTGACAGGGTCGATGGGCTCATGGGTTGGGCCTGCAGTGATAACCACCTTCAGCTTTTTCAAGGCAGATGATTATTGAGGTGCCGCATTATTTCTTCAGGGGCAGGTAATCTGCCAACTCCAACCAGACCTGAGGCCAGTTCGCCTTCATCTGGAGGAATCAAAACATACCCATCCTGCTGCAGCAGCCGGATATTTCGCTGTGTTGCCCCGTATAAAAACATATCGGCATCCATTGCGGGTGCGAACAGCCGGGGGCAGCGTGCTGACATCCAGGTTGCAATCAACAAACTGTCGGCGATGCCATGTGCCAATTTTCCAAGTGTAACAGCCGTGCATGGGGCTATGACAAATACATCGGCCCACAACCCGAGCTGAACATGGTTGACCCATTCCCCTTTGTCGCTGAGCACAAAGGAGGTGTGGACAGGATTTCTGCTTAAGGTTGAAAGGGTGAGCGGAGTAATAAACTGATGGGCGTCACTTGTCAGGATGACCTGAACTGCCCAGCCCGATTTCACCATAAGCCTTACAAGTTCGGCAGACTTATAGGCCGAAATGCTCCCTGAGACGCCCAGCAGGACGTTCATCGCAAAATGATTAGCGTTTGGTTACCTGATTAGGGTTGCGAAAGTAAACCTTGCTTTCAAGGAACTCTTCAGTTGCTTGAATGGTAGGCTTTGGCTTTCTTTCATATTGAGCACTGATTTCAATCTGCTCATGGTTTTCGGTCACTTCCTCCAGGTTATCTTCCCTTGTAGAAATAAACTCGGCCAGTTTACCCTGAAGTTCTTCTTTTTGCTGTGCGGCAATTTGATTAGCCCTGCGTGAAATGATGGAAATACTCTCATAGAGATTGCCCGTAGGGTTCTCGATGGAAGTTAAATCGCGAGGGATGACTTCGGTTGGGTAGGGGCTATAGTTGCTCATTTTCGAATTCTTTTGGGTTGATGTGGGTCAGTATGATGTTGCTGATCCTCTTTGCTTCATTTAAGTATTGAGAAGCGGGATAGCGGTCGATAAAGTCCGAATAATAACGATAGGCGGCAGTGTATCGTTCCTTTTGTTTTGTGCTCACCGAGTTTTCGGCGAGCAAAAAAGAGGATTTGAAGGTTAGAAATTCCAATTCTTCACGCCGATAGTTTGACGGATACTGCCTGATTGCTGCACTGAGTGCTGTTACAGCGGCGCGATAATCGGCCAGCTGATAGAACAGCAATGCATTGGCAATCACTTTTTCCTCGATTTTCCCGCGGAGTTCATCAATCTTCAGGTTTGCACCTTCAATTTTGTCGCTCATCGGATAACGAGCTATAAAGAGCTGAAAGGCTGAAATGGCACGTGCAGAACTGGTCTGGTCGAGGTTTGAAGCGGGAGACTGATTGTAGAGAGAAAGGGCATAATCATAATACGCCTCCTCTGTATAGATGCTGCTGGGGTAAGTTTCAGCGAACAACTTGTAATAAAGCGCAGCAGTGCCATAATTTTTAAGCTGAAAGAGGGTGTTTGCATAAAGGTAACTCACCTTTTCACCCTGGGCGGTGCCCCTGTAATAGGTTTGGAGTTCTTCTAATAAGGGCAGGGCCTTCTGATATTCGGCTTTGCCATAGAGTTTTTCAGCCATGGCAAATTTGTCGGGGATGTCATCTTCGCGCAGCACCTTTTGATATTCGCTGCAGGCAGAAAGAAAGATAAGTGAGAAAAATAGGAGGGTGGTGGTAAGCTTCGCCAAGGTGCAAAGGTATTTAAGGAGGCCATGTGCGGGCGAAAGATTTTGGTACTGGGGCAAAGCAGTTTGAGATATTTTCTGGCAGAAGTTGTAATTTTGAAAATTATTGGGCCAAGACAATCCTTTGAAGGGCCCTGACAGCAAATGGATATTTTTGACAAAATCGCGGCCAATCGCGGCCCACTTGGGCAATACGCAAAAAACATTCATGGATACTTCACCTTCCCAAAACTCGAAGGGGAAATTGGCCCATGGATGACGTTCAATGGAAAAAGCAAGTTGGTTTGGAGCCTGAATAATTATCTCGGGCTGGCCAATCATCCTGAAGTAAGGAGGGTGGATGCAGAATCGGCTAAAGAATATGGCTTAGCCTACCCCATGGGTGCCCGAATGATGTCGGGCAATTCTGAGTATCATGAGCAACTGGAAGCAGAGCTGAGCGAATTTGTAGGCAAGGAGAGCACGTTTTTGCTGAACTATGGCTATCAAGGTGTTGTCTCAGCCATTGATGCCCTGATTGACAGGCATGATATTGTTATTTATGATTCTGAAAGCCACGCATGCATAATCGATGGCGTCAGGCTCCACCAGGGCAAGCGCTATACTTACATTCACAATGATGTGGATGGCCTTGAAAAGCAAATCAAGCGGGCATTGAAAATACTCGACCCAAGCAAGGGCGGGCTGTTTGTGATAACTGAAGGGGTTTTTGGCATGAGCGGAAATCAGGGCAAACTGAAAGAAATAGTTGCACTGAAGGAACGCTATGATTTCAGGCTGTTTATAGATGACGCGCATGGCTTTGGCACGATGGGGGCAACTGGTGCAGGCACTGGCGAACACCAGGGAGTGCAGGATGGAATCGACATTTATTTCTCGACTTTTGCCAAAAGCATGGCCAGCATAGGTGCGTTCATCAGTGCCGACAAGCAGGTGGTTGAATATCTGCAGTACAACATGCGCAGCCAGATCTTCGCCAAGTCTTTGCCGATGCCGCTGGTAATGGGCGGACTGAAAAGGCTCGACTTGCTGAAGCATGAGCCCGGTTTGCGCGAGAAACTCTGGACAGTTGTCAACGCACTTCAATCAGGCCTGAGGGAAAGGGGTTTTAATATCGGCAGAACCAATACCCCTGTAACACCGGTCTTTCTGAGCGGTACATCAACGGAAGCTGCAAACCTGATCATTGACCTCAGAGAGAACTATGACATTTTCTGCAGCATTGTGGTGTATCCGGTTGTGCCAAAAGGGGTGATGATGCTGAGGCTGATTCCGACTGCAGCGCACAGCCTTGAGGATGTCAACATAACCCTTCAGGCGTTTGAGGATGTAGCTGTCAAACTCAGGGAAAAGCGGTATGAGCAGCTGCCCCAAATTGTTATCTGATAAGCCCCTCGAAAAAGGCTTAAAAAGGCAAGGGTTTTAGCCCTGCCAGAGGGGCAGGACAGGCTGAACCCTAAAGGTTGAGCGCTTTCAATTCCCGATCGATGGCCAATTGCAATTGGTCAGAAATCGGCACAAGCGGCAGGCGAAGATGGTTTTGTATTACCTTCATTTTTGTGAGCATGTATTTTATGCCGCCCGGGTTGCCCTCGGCGAAACAGAGTTTTGTGAGCTGGCCGAGAGATAAGAACGTTTTGCAGGCCACCCTATAATCCCCAGCCTGCACATTATTGAACATTGAACCGAACATTGACGGAACGGCCTGTGCCAGCACGCTGATGATTCCATCACCGCCCAGGCAATAATGGGGAAAAGCCAAGTTATCATCGCCGCTTATTACAAGAAATCCTTCGGGCCGTCCATTTATCAGTTCAGCATTTTGGTCTAAGTTGCCAGCGGCTTCCTTGATCCCGATCACATTGGGATTATCGGCAGCAATCTGCAAGGTTGTCTGCGGCAAGATGTTGCTGGCAGTTCGGCCTGGCACATTATAAATGATGATGGGGAGGGGTGAAGCATTTGCCAGTTCAGCGTAGTGTGCCCTGATTCCAGCCTGGGTTGGTTTATTGTAGGCAGGGCTGGCAGAAAGAACCGCTGAAAAAATACCTGAATCTGCTGCCTTGATTTCTGCAGATACTTTTCTGGTATCGTTTCCGCCGATGCCAATGACCAGGGGCTTGCGGCCATCATTGGCTGTTGCAATGGTTTCTGTTACCAGTGCCTTTTCTCTTTCATCAAGCGTTACAGTTTCGCCGGTAGTGCCCAGCACCACCAGATAGTCTATTTCTGGCTGGTTGCAATGCTCAATTAATTTGGTCAGGCTTAAAGTGTCGATGCTGCCATCCTGATTGAAGGGGGTTACCAAAGCAATGCCGGTACCGCGCAGAAAGTGGTTGTTTGCTGTCATTTTGATATCAGAGAGATTGCGCCCGAATCGGAAATGGAGATAGGAGTGTCTGGGAAATCTGCGAATGTGAGTTCCTTGATTTTTAACGCTGCGGAATTGGATGGGTCGGGCACGGGGCCGCCTTCACCCAACTGCAGAAAAGAGTGCAACTGGCCCTGCTTGAAATTGCCATTTTCATCCAAAACAACAGTGAGCAAAGGTGCCAGCCCAGCCGACCGAGATAAATTAAAACGCCCATAGGTGCAGAAATTTCCCAAGCTGTAAGCGATAAATTTACCTTTATAGAGTTCAACTGCACGAGGCACATGGGGGCCATGCCCTATGATAAGGTCGGCGCCATTATCAATTGCATGATGAGCAAAACGATGGACATCGCCGCGGTTTTCCCCATAAAATATTTCATTCTTTTTGGGCACATGCTCTCGGCCATTTCCTTCAGCACCACCATGAAAGGATATGATTAAAAGGTCAACTTGTGGCCTCGCCATTTTGATCAATGTGTCGATGGCAGCATAATCGTTTATGTCGCAGGTGCCAGTATTGGGCGCAAAGGCCAGCAATCCTATTTTCTTGCCCTTGACTTCAATAGTGGCAAAGGGCAATTCGAGCCAGCCTGCACATTTTATTCCAGCAGAATGGAGTGCTTCAATGGTTGATGCCCGACCTTCAGGGCCAAAATCGCCGAAGTGATTGTTGGCAATGCTCATTAGGTCGAAGCCGGCGCGCTGCAATGCCATCGCATAAACTTCGGGTGACTTGAAGGCATAACACAAACTGGGATTGCTGCATTGCTTCAGTGTTCCTTTGCCATCAAGAAATGTCCCCTCGCTATTTCCGAAAGCAAGATCTGCCGACTGCAGATAACCACTTGCATATGCCAGCAATGAATCGGGACCAAAGGGAGGCAGGTAATTCGGCGAAGAGGGGTAGGTAGTACCCAGCATCACATCACCCACGGCTGCAATGCTCAGCGTCCAGGGCTGAAGTTCCTCTGGTAATGTACTTTGGATAACGGAGTTCGCATTGGTGCAGCCGAAAACCCAAACCAAAAAAAGATGCAGAGCGAGACTATTGATCAAATTCTTGCCTGAGTTTGATGAGTTTACTGCGCATGCGATTTAACTTTTTAAGTATTGCATGTGCTGTGGTTTCCTCTTTCTTGTTTTCTATCGCTTTTCGGGCTCCATTCAGGGTGTGCCCTTGAACTTTCACCAGCAGATAGATTTCCTTGAGGAGTTCAATGTCCTTGGCAGTGTATCTGCGGCTGCCAGTGTTATTTTTCCCTGGGTTCAGGTGGTCAAATGATTTTTCCCAATAGCGCAGCACTGATGGGGGCACGCCCATCATTTCGCTCACCTCGCTTATGGTGTAAAACAGTTTGGGATAAAGGGAATGCTGTGCCGACATGTTAATCAAGGGATGAACCCGGCCGGTTAGCGATTTGAACAAGTTTTTCAAACTCGCCGGCTTTCAGATCATTGTGGAAAAAGTTTACCGGATTGATTTTTCGGCCGTACCGCTCAACTTCATAATGGAGATGGGGGCCGGTGCTGAGCCCGCTTGTGCCGACTTTACCAATCAATTGGCCGCGTGTAATTTTTTCACCTGGTTTAACGAGCACCTTGCTCAGGTGGGCGTAGATGGTGCGGTACCCGAATCCATGGTTAATGATGACATGGTTGCCATATCCTCG
>CBDTVD010000042.1:0-9610 GCA_965363965.1 uncultured bacterium | reverse complement strand
GGGCGAACTGAATGAAGCGCAAAAACAAATTGAGGAATTTAAACGCGGGTTGGCGAGGAGGTTCCCTGTGATACCCCAAGTGGATATTGATGAGCGATTTACCAGCAAAATGGCCAGTGCTGCCATTTCAGAGGGCCTCCCAAAAATGAAGCGCAGAGACAAGGCAATGGTCGATAGGTTAAGTGCCACCCTAATTTTGCAGACCTATCTGCAGCAATTTTAGGCGAATTGGCCTGGACTGCAGATCTTTTTATCATGATACTGCCCATACTTCTTTTTGGCCACCCCACCCTGCGCTTGCCTGCAGAGGAAATAGAGAAGGGGCACCCAGGATTATCAAAATTGATTGATGATATGTTTGAGACCATGGATGGGGCAGATGGTGTAGGCCTGGCCGCGCCCCAGATTGGACAGGCCATAAGGCTTTTTGTTGTCAATTATGACAAAGGCGAGGATGAAAACGACCCTGGATTTAAGCGCGTCATCATTAATCCTGAAGTGATTGGTGAGGGCGATGAGGTTTGGCCTTTTGAGGAAGGATGCCTCAGCATTCCGGGAATCAGGGAAAAAGTGGAGCGGACTGAAGAAATAAGAGTGAGGTATTTGGATGAAAATTTCGAGGTGAAGGAGGAGACATTAAATGGTTTGCCCGCCCGAGTGTTTCTGCATGAACTGGATCATTTAGATGGGGTGCTTTTTACAGACCATTTGGGCCCGCTGAAAAAAACTCTGCTTCGCAATAAACTCAATGATATTGCTGCCGGGGGTGGCCAGGCGCATTACCCTACATTAAGATATAATGCGCCCAAGCGCAAAAAGTAATCAGGCCAGGTTACTTGCCAATTGATTCTGCAAATTCGATTGCCCATTCATAAAATTCCTCTGCAGGTTCATCGGGCAGATCAATCCAGTATCCATCCCCGCCCGATTGAGGTGTTTGGCCTTGCACTGCATGGAGCAGCAGGGGATGCAGATGTGAGAAAGCATCCGCATTAATTAATTCACGCGATAAGAGGTAGAGTCCCAGGCCAGCCGGAGCAGACTCACCCTTTGAAATGAAAGCGTATCTGTTGTGCTGCTCAATCGGCAGATTTTCCTGGCATAATAAGTAGTCAAGATTGGCCGCTTCAATGGTATAATCTTCTGCAGAGGGCAGTTCAAGGGCACAAACTGTGTTGTAAAGCCATCCCTGTGCTGCTGTAATGTCGGCAACGGGCACACCATGCTTAAAAACAACGACATCAGCCCCGATTCCGCTGGCAAACCGAGCGTCTGTCAGGTTGCTGACATTTTTGACAAGCAGAATGGGAAGAGGGCGTTGGTCCAAATAAATAACTTATAAACCCGAATTAATATCAAAAATGGCCGTTGCCTGCATCATTTCAAATGACTTGATGCCCCCAGCAATAATGGTCGCAAAGCTAAATCATACCCTTAAAAAACCATTGGCTCATTCCATTAGAAGAGTTTCTGATGTCAAACAAACGTGACAATAAATCACCAGATTGCCACCGAGATGCTGGCCTACCTTCGTCCGCGAATGTATAGTACCTGCCATTGCAGGAAAATCTTTTCGGTTTTCATTTTCCTGGTGGCCACAATTCCTGCTGTTTCAATTCCGCATCCATTTCTAAAAGGCATGTATGTTCAATGGGGATATAACCGTGAGATATACAGCAAAAGCAACCTTCATTTTTTGAACGGTGACCAATATAACTTTACTATACACGATGCAAGAGCATCCGACAAGCCTGACTTCCAAGCATTTGCCGATGCGCCGCTGCAAGTAACCATTCCACAATATAATTATCGGATTGGATTTTATTTGGATGCTGCCCATGCTAATGCAATTGAATTAAATTTCGACCATGCCAAGTATGTCATGGACTTGGGGCAATCCTTGAGAATCACAGGAACGATTAAAGGCGAGCCTATTGATGAAACCAGGCTGATACAGCCAAATTACGTGTACCTTGAGCACACTGATGGTGCCAATTTTTATCACCTTAATTATGTCCGCCAAACCCCCTTGCTGATTGGTGCGGCCTTCACTCGATTATCTATCGTTAATAAAGCCGGTGTTGGTGTGGTGATTCCAAAAAGCAAGGTTACTATTTTTGATAACACTCTCGACAATAAGTTTCACCTGGCAGGATATGTGGCCTCAGTAGAGGCAGGCATTCGATATTATCCGCTGAAAAACTTATACGCGGAAATAAATGGCAAGGGCGGATTTGCCAATTACCTCAATGCACTCACCATTGAAGGGGGGCGGGTTACCCATCATTTTTGGTATTGCGAAACCATTGGATTGATAGGGTACGATTTCCGTTTTGGCAAGTCAGGAAAATAAATCGATCTTGGAAAACTTCGCAAAAAAAAGGCCCCCATTTGGAGGCCGTTTTTCAAAAAGAATTTAAAGTGGAGAATACCGGATTCGAACCGGTGGCCTCTTGCATGCCATGCAAGCGCTCTAGCCAGCTGAGCTAATCCCCCTTAAAATTTTAATCGCCCATTTTTTCAAATGGGAGTGCAAAGATATACTGCCCGAGTGGCACGGGTAAGTCAGCGGATAAAATCGGCTATTGCTGATGCGGCGCGCCCGCTGGCCCCGCCATCCCCCAATCGCTGTCGGAGTTCTTGATACCCAGCAAGCACAACCTGCCTTTTTGGCCCCTCCATCAAGCTTTCAAGTTCTCGGCGCAATGTGTCTGCGTTCAGTTTGTGCTGGATGAGTTCAGGCACCAATTCTCTATCAAGAATCAAGTTCACCAGGCTGATGAATTTCACTTTTATCAGGCGTTTTGCCAGCCACACACTGGCATTTCCGGCTCG
Source organism: uncultured bacterium (assembly GCA_965363965.1). GTDB lineage: Bacteria > Bacteroidota > Bacteroidia > CAILMK01 > CAILMK01 > CBDTVD01. The sequence goes on along the minus strand of CBDTVD010000042.1, from coordinate 6,775 downwards.
GTAGCAAACCACTTGCGGAGTACCGATTACGCCAGACTCGAGTGTTGCGGTTCCGCTGGTTACTGCAGCCACTCGGCTTTGGGCAAGAATCTGATGGGTACGGCCCTGGACAAGCTGGGCAGAAGAATTGCCGAGCATGGAAGAATAAAGATCAGCTGAAAGTGCGGGTGCCTGGGCAACCACAGCTTTATACCTGGTGAATGCACTGCTGGCTGCGGCCATGATGGGCAACGTGCTGCGCACCTCTTGGCGGCGGCTGCCTGGCAGCAGGGCAATCTGCTGAGTTACTCCTGTTTGGGCACCTGGGGATATGGCATCCAGCAGCGGATGGCCTATGTAAGTTACCTTGACACCATGTTTCTGATAAAAAGCTTCCTCGAAAGGCAGGATTACCAGCATCAGGTCAACAGATTGCCTGATGATTTTCACTCGGCTTTCTTTCCATGCCCAAATCTGCGGCGATATGTAATAGACTGTGCGGTAACCATTCAGCTTTGCCCAGGCGCACATGCGCAAGTTGAAGCCTGGATAATCTATAAATATGATTGCGTCAGGCTTCCAGGATTCTATTTCAGCTTTAGCATCGCGAAAGTTCTGGAGGATTGTGCCCATGTTGCTGAGCACTTGGGTAAAACCCATGAATGCCAATTGTGCAATATGCTTCGAAATTTTTACGCCCTGCGCTGCCAGCAGGTCGCCTCCCCAGCCGGCAAACTCTGAATGGGGAAGTTGGGCCCTGAGTTCTTTTACCAGATTGCTGCCATGCAGGTCTCCGCTGGCCTCACCTGCCAGAATGTAGAATTTCAAATCAGGTTGAATTTGATGAGTGCAGTCAAAATTGCGTAGAGCAGTGTAACGGCTATAACTCCCCGGCCCGCGCGATATTTTTCGGTTCTGATAAATAGAAAAAACAGCCCGAGGTTTAAGACACAGCCAAGCGCAAGCAGTGGTGCCAGAACTACATGCCCCAGGATGGATTGGCTCAGCACATAAAAATCATGTTCACCCGTCATATAAAGATAATATGCCCAGCCGGCAACTGGCGGGATGATGAGTGCTGGGATGATGCCGAGCAGCCAATTGTCTTTCATAAAGAGAGATTAACGTTTTTCAGTGTCTGAATATGATTATAGGCCGTCAGGTCATATTGCACAGGAACCACGGAAACAAATCCGTTGCTGAGCGCCCACTCATCAGTGTCATCATCCAAATCGTGGTTGACCCATTTGCCCGTCAGCCAGAAATATTTTCGGCCATGGGGATCAATACGCTCATCGAATTTCTCAGCCCATTTTGCTTTCGCCTGTCGGCATACTTTTATTCCCTTTATCTGGGCATGGGGCAGGTTTGGGATATTGACATTGAGCAGAGGGCTGGGAAAAGAATCTAAATTCTGCAGCATCTGCATTATTACTTGACGGGCGACCGCACCAGCGGCAGCCATATCTGCCTGATGACTGAAATTGAGCAAACTGAAACCGATGGCTGGAATGCCCTCAAGCCCAGCCTCCACGGCAGCTGACATGGTACCGGAATAAATGACATTGATACTGGAATTGCTGCCATGATTTATGCCAGAGACCACCATGTGGGGCTTGTGATGAAGCAAATTGGCCACTGCCAGTTTTACACAATCAGCAGGAGTTCCGCTGGATTGATAAGACTCGATTCCTTCAAAAATGTCAACTTTATCCAGCCGCAGCGGGCTTGCAACGGTTATGGCGTGCCCCATTCCGCTCTGGGGCGCGTCAGGTGCCACAACAATTATGTTGGCCAGCGGGCGCACAGCTTCAACCAGTGCAGCAATTCCGGGGGCAGTAATTCCATCGTCATTGGTAACAAGGATGGTGGGTTTGTTTGGATTTTCATCCATGGGGCAAAGGTATCCTGCACCAAAGGGCCCGATTTTCTTGCTTGAATTAGCAGACGAAATTTGTCAGTCAAGAAAAAAAATTCGTGTGGAAACTTTGGAAGCAAAAAATGTTTCCGTAGTTTTGCGGCGACTTAAACGCCCACCTGATGACTGGAAAAAAATGGATGTTTGCCGCTGCCTTTGCCCTGGGCATTGGCACCGCACATGCACAAACCGAGAAAAGCGCTGATGAGGGTACTTACGCCTATAGTTTGACCCAGTGCATTGATTATGCGCTGAAAAACAGGGCTGCAGTGAAAAATGCCGACCTGGATGTAGAAAAAGCACACAGCAAAGTAAATGAATTGATTGGGGCAGGTTTGCCGCAGCTGAATGCATCACTGCAGTACAACCGGTTTCTCGCCATCCCGACACAGCTGCTGCCAGGGGAGTTTTTCGGAGCCCCTGCGGGTACTTACATCCCTGTGAAATTTGGCGTCAACCATAATGCAACTGCATCGCTTTCTGCCAGCCAGCTGATTTTCAGCGGGGCATACTTTGTCGGGCTGCAGGCCAGTAAAACTTATGTAGAGCTGGCAGAGAAAGTAACCGATACGGCTCGCATTGCGGTTGGCCAGGCGGTTGCCAAGGCATATTATGGTGTAATCATCAACGAAAAGCAGCGCGACCTGCTGGAGGCGAATGTTGAAAGGCTGGAAAAAACATATGCTGAAATCAAAGCGCTGAATGCCGAAGGGTTTGTAGAAAAATTGGATGTTGACCGCATGACTGTCAGCCTGAATAACCTGAAGGTGCAGCTGAACAACGTGAATCAATTTATTGGGCTGAATTATTACCTGCTCAAGTTTCAGATGGGGATGCCATACGAGCAGAAATTGGTGCTGACAGACACCATCGCTGCCCCAACCCGCAAGACCCCAATTGCCCCGGGTGCGGCCAATTACAATAATCGCCCTGAGTGGGCACTCATCCAAAAGCAGCATGAACTGCTGGCCCTGGATGTGAAAAGAAACAAGTTTGAGGCCCTGCCCACCCTTGCTGCATTCGGCAGCCTGGGCACAAATGCGCAGCGAGCTGAGTTTACTTTCTTCGATACAAAGCAGCCCTGGTTTGCAACCAGCGTTGTCGGGCTCAACTTCAATGTGCCCATTTTTGATGGATTTCAGCGGCACCAGCGCACTGTGCAGGCACAAATCACCCTGCAGCAAGTGGACAACACCACCAAGGAAATAGCCAATGCCCTCGACCTCCAAATTAATTCTGCACGGATCAGTTTTAATGCAGCGCTGGAAAGCGAGCGCACCAGCAAAGAAAGCCTCACCCTCGCTGAAGAAATTGTGCGCACAGCCCAAATAAAATATGATGAAGGGGTCGGCAGCAATCTCGAGGTTACTACGGCTGAAACCGAACTGAAGACTGCCCAGACAAATTATTACCAATCCCTTTATAACCTGCTGATTTCAGATATTGATTATCAGCGGGCCAGCGGCGAACTCAAATATTGAAATGAGCAAAGCCAATCTCTCGACAAGAACTCAAACCCACCAATCCCTTGCTAAATAAACCTTATTTCATGCGCAAATACGCCCTTATACTCTGCCTGACCACTGGAGTGCTTTTCAGTTCCTGCGGCGGCGGAGACGATGCATCAACTGATGCAGCGAAACTTGAAAAACTGAAGAAAGAGCAGGCTGACCTCAGCGCCCAAATTGCTGAGCTGGAAGCCAAGGCAGATACAGGAAAAGTTGAAAAAGTTGGCCTCGCTGTCAAGGTAGAGGAATTGAAACTTGATACTTTTACGCATTACATCGAACTGCAAGGCAAGGTGCAAAGCGACCAGAATGTGATGGTTACGGCCAAAGCACCTGCCGTAATAACGAGTGTGAATGTATCTGAGGGCGACAGGGTAACTGCAGGGCAGGTGCTTGCCAGCCTTGACGCAGCGGTGCTTCAGCAAAGCCTGGCTGAGGTGCAAACTGGGCTCGACCTGGCTAAAACCGTTTTTGAAAAGCAGGAGCGCCTGTGGAACCAGAAAATCGGGACTGAAATCCAGTATTTGCAAGCCAAAGCAAATTATGAAAGCATGAGGAGAAGGATGGCCACAACTCAGTCTCAATTAGCCCTCTATACCATCAGGGCGCCTTTTTCAGGGGTAATTGATCAGGTAAATGCCCGCCTGGGTGAAGCTGCGGCCCCTGGTGCACCACTGTTCAGGCTGGTGGGCGAGAAGAGCAGCAAACTTGTAGCTGAGGTTCCCGAAAGCTATCTGACGAAAGTGAAAACCGGAACATTGGCCAGGGTAAATTTCCCCGAATTAAATGAAGAGTACAAGTCGAAGGTAACAACTGTTGGCAGGGTAATCAGCAACAACAGCCGGTCGTTTTCAATCGAGCTTGCAGTGCCCAAAACGCAGTCGATGCTCAGGCCCAACATGATTGCCAACATCAGGCTGAATGACTATTCAGTGCCTAAAACTGCCAGCGTGCCAGTGAATACCGTCCAGCAGGATGAAAAGGGTAAATATGTAATGGTCGCCGAAAAAGGGGCCAAAGGATATGTAGCTCGCAAAAAGTATGTGGAAACCGGGCTGAGCTACGGCGGCCGCACTGAAGTGAAAAGCGGGCTCTCTGCAGGCGATATGGTCATAACCGCGGGCTATCTTGACGTAAATGAGAGCCAGTCCATATCCATCTAAAATAAGCTGGAAAGATGAATAAGCAGGAAGAGTACAAGGAATTTAAGCCCACCAGCTGGGCTATAGACAACAGGACCACGATATACATCATTTCGTGCATCATCGTCCTGTTTGGGGTTTTCAGCTATAATGCGCTGAAGAAAGAGCAGTTTCCGGATATTGTAATCCCCACCATATATGTAGGCACCGTATATCCGGGCACCTCGCCCAGCGACATGGAGAATTTGGTGACCAGACCAATTGAAAAGCAGCTGAAAGGAATCAGCGGGGTTAAAAAAATTACCAGCAGCAGCGTTCAGGATTTCAGTGCCATTTCAGTTGAGTTTACTACAGACCAGGTAGTATCAGAAGTGAAGGCAAAAGTGAAGGATGCGGTTGACAAAGCCCGAGTGGATTTGCCAAACGATCTGCCTGCCGACCCGACTGTACTGGATATCAACTTCAGCGAGTTTCCCATTATGTACATCAACATTTCAGGAAACTATGACCCTACCAGACTAAAGCGGTTTGCTGAGCAGCTGCAGGACAAGATTGAAACTGTACCTGAGATAACGCGCGTGGATGTGGTGGGTGCGCTGGATAAGGAAATCAAGGTGGATGTTGACCTGTTTAAAATGCAAGCCGCGAACCTGACATTTTATGACATCAGCAATGCCATAAGCGGAGAAAACCTGACCATCTCCGGAGGGAACATCGATGTGGCGGGCATGAATCGGAGCGTGAGGGTAGTCGGAGAATTTTCCGACCCTGCTCAAGTCGGCAATGTGATAGTGCGGAATGCTTTTGGGGCGCCAATCTATCTGAAAGACATTGCCAACGTACGTGAAGATTATGAGAAACGCGAAAGTGCTGCAAGGCTCGGCGGCAAACCAGTCATTACATTGAATGTGATCAAGCGATCAGGTGAAAACCTGATTGTTGCATCTGACCAAATCAAAGAGATTGTTGCAGACTTCACCGAGAATGTTTTTCCCGCGGATGTAGATGTGGTTACAACAGGTGACCAAAGCGTTGCCACCCGGCACAGCCTTGAAGAATTGATTAACACCATCATCATCGGGTTTATCCTGGTGGTGGTTGTGCTGATGTTTTTTATGGGCACCACCAATGCCATTTTCGTTGCCCTCTCGGTTCCGCTGAGTTCATTCATTGCATTTATGATACTGCCCACCATGGGGTTCAGCCTCAACTTCATTGTGCTGTTCAGCTTTCTGCTGGCGCTGGGCATAGTGGTGGATGATGCAATCGTGGTAATTGAAAACACTCACCGCCTTTTCAACACTACCAATCTGGGCTTGATAAAATCGGCCAAGTACGGCGCAGGCGAGGTGTTTCTGCCTGTGTTAAGCGGCACCATAACCACGCTTGCACCCTTTATTCCCCTGCTTTTTTGGCCTGGTATAGTTGGGCAGTTTATGTATTTTCTGCCAGCCACACTGATAGTGGTACTGATAGCCTCGCTGCTGGTAGCTTACTTCCTGAACCCAGTTTATGCAGTCGGATTCATGAAAAGAGACGATGCCCCAATGAGCCCCAGCAGGAAATTTTGGCGAGGGATTTTGGTGATAGTTGTAATTGGGGTGCTTATCCACCTTATGGGCGGGCATTTGCTGGCTAACATCCTGCTGTTTGTTGCCGTGTTCAGAATCCTTGAGCGATATGTGCTCAGCAGGCTGATAAGAGGGTTTCAGCAGAAAACGCTGCCAGCGTTTCAAAATTGGTATAAACGGATGCTGACCACCTTATTGAAAGGTCGGCGTGCTTGGGCTGTAGTAGGAAGTGTTGTCGCACTGCTTTTCATCAGTTTTATTGCCATTGGCATTCGCTCCCCACAGGTGGTGTTTTTTCCGGAAGGGCAGGCTAACTTTATTTATACCTACATCGAAACCCCAATAGGCACTGCGCTGGAAACCACAGACAGCATTGCGAAGGTGGTAGAAAAAAGGGTGGTGAATGTTGTGGGGGCCAATAACCCCGATGTCGAAGCAATCATTACAAATGTGGCACTTGGCGCAGGAGACCCCAATGAACCCAGCCAAAATGCATCATCGCACTTGGCCAAAGTGAGTGTATCATTCAAGGAAATTGCAAAGCGGACCGGCCCATCAACACTTACCTATCTGGATAAAATCAGGGCTGCAGTGCAAGGTGTGCCTGGCGCAAGCATCAGGGTCGACAAAGAAAACATGGGCCCGCCTGTGGGCAAA
>CBDTVD010000041.1:0-9844 GCA_965363965.1 uncultured bacterium | reverse complement strand
GTCGGCACAGGGTGGAGTCTTGCCGAAATGTGCGCATGGCTCGAGCGTTACATATGCAGTTGACCCGACAGGGTTGGCGCAAACCTTGAGTGCTTCGCGCTCGGCATGCAGACCGCCGTACTTGCGGTGCCAGCCTTCAGCTATTATCTGCCCATCCCTCATCAGCACACACCCCACCATTGGGTTGGGCGAAACTGCCCCTGCCCCCAATTTCGCCAGGGCAATGGCACGGGCCATTAAATTTTCATCAGTGATGCTGGAATACCCCATTCAGTTATCTTTGCCCCGAACCCTATAAAACCTGCAGTTTTTTTTTGACGCTCGAAAGTACACGCAACACCATCGCCCAGATTTTCAGCGAACTGGTGCACGAACTGGAAACCCTTTATGAACCCCAGGAGGCCACCAGCATCATGCAGACCATCATGCGCCGAAAAATTGGGATTACCAGGCTTGATCTCGCACTCAAAAGAGATCAGCCCATGAAAGAAAAAGACTTCGAGCAGCTGATGACCATCAGCGAGCAGCTGCTGCAGGGTGCCCCGATGCAATATCTGCTGGGCCAGGTGGATTTTTTGGGCTGCACAATTCGCCTCAATCGTGATGTGCTTATTCCTCGCCCTGAAACTGAGGAACTCACCAAAATGGTGATTGATGAAACCAAAGGCCGCACTGACCTGAGGATGGTGGATATTGGCACAGGCAGCGGCTGTATTGCTGTAGCCCTTGCCAGACACTTGCCTGACAATGACATCTGCGCCCTCGACATCAGCCAGAAAAGCCTCGAACTGGCCCGCATCAACGCCATCAGCAACATGGTTACGGTCGATTTTCAGAATTGCAATATCCTCATCGAAGAGTATTGGAAGCGGCTGCCGGACTATGATGTGATAGTCAGCAACCCCCCTTACATTCTTGAAAAGGAGAAGAGCACTATGCACATCAACGTGGTGAATTATGAGCCCCACATTGCACTGTTTGTGCCCAATGATGAGCCCCTGCTTTTTTATGACAAAATCAGCGCAATGGCAACCAAGCGCCTGCGCAAAGGCGGGCGCATATATTTCGAAGTAAACGAAGCCTATGGCCGAGAAGTGGGAAAACTCCTCAAGTCTCGTGGATTTGAAAAAGTCAAGCTGCTGAAAGATTTGAGCGGTAAAGATCGCTTTGTGAAAGCCGAGTGGAACTGAAGCACTGCATCATCACTGGTGTGAGCACCGGTATCGGAAAAGCGACAGCACTCGAACTGCTCAGCAGGGGGCATAAAGTAATCGGCTGGGGCCTGAATGAGCCAGACTATGGGCACTTCAATTTCGAGTTTATCAGGGCCGATGTTCGCTCACTCAAGGACGTTGAAGATGCATGGGCAAAGTCGCAGACGCATTTGCCCCGCGGCTCAGCCGATGTGCTGATGAACAATGCAGGCCTGGGATATTTCGGGAATATCGAGGATTATACGGAGGAGCAGTTTAAAGAAATTTTTGAAGTGAATGTTTTTGGCCTTTGGCACGCCTGCCGAGTTGTAATTCCGGCCATGAAAAGGGCCGGCAGTGGCCATATTGTGAATATATCCAGCACCGCCGGCCTTGATGGCATGGCCCAGGTGAGCATTTACTGCGGCGCCAAGCATGCCGTGCGGGGAATAAGCGAGAGTTTGTTTAAGGAACTCAGGGAGTTCGGCATCAAGGTGACCACTGTATATCCAGGGAGCGTGCAGACGCCTTTTTTCAAAAATTCACCCGGCATTCAGTCCCATGACATGATGATGCAGCCGGCTGAAGTGGCCGTGCAGATTGCCAACGCCATAGACACATCACCGAATTTCAATCTGAACTCAATTGAGTTCCGCCCGCTGAAGGTTAAATAGCTGGCCGAACTTATGCCGGCGGCCGCAGTGTTTGAAAGAGTGCAAAATGGCCAATAAATCAAAAACTGCGGAAACAAGCGTACCCGTCCATCCAATTATTGCTGAACGCTGGTCACCCAGGGCATTTTTGCCAAAGGTGCCAGACCCAGAACAACTCACCAGCCTCTTCGAGGCGGCGAGGTGGACACCTTCCTCAGCCAATTCTCAGCCCTGGCGATTTTTGGTGGGTATAAAGGGAGAAGGTGAATCATTTGACAGAATTTTCGATTGCCTGGATGAAGGAAATCGACGATGGGCGCATTTGGCCCCTGTGCTGGGCATCGGCATAGCCCAAGATGTGGATGACAAGGGCAAAAAATTGGGCTGGGCCAGGCATGACCTTGGCCAAGCCATGGCCACGCTCACTTTTCAGGCCAGCCACGTAGGGCTGTTTGTGCATCAGATGGCAGGCTTTTCAGCTGAAGATGCACGGCAGACATTCGATATTCCTGCTGAATTTGCGCCGCGCGTAGCATTTGCCATTGGCTATTTAGGGGAACCAGCGTTGCTGACGGAAGAGCGAGACAGGGCAAGAGAAGTGGCGCCCCGCACCAGAATCGGGCTGAATGAGTTTGTTTTCAGCGGCAAGTTTGGTCAGCCCAGCCCAATCGCAAAAACAGAAAGGGAATAGCTATTTTCCCTAAATGTCATATTTCGACGCATTGAAGAGGGAATCCATCTTTTCGAGCAGCCTTTTTGCACCCTGCCAAGAATGGGGATGGAAAAGGCAATGGCAAAATTGGCCATCCTGGCTGATGCTGCCAAGTATGATGTAAGTTGCAGCAGCAGCGGCAGCAAGCGGAAAAATTCGGCTGACGGCCTGGGCGATGCAACAGGCATGGGCATCTGCCACAGCTATACCACCGACGGCCGGTGCATCAGCCTATTGAAAATTCTGCTCACCAACCATTGCATTTTCGATTGTATTTATTGTGTCAGCCGCCGCAGCAACGATGTAAAGCGGGCCGCCTTTACTGTCGAGGAAGTTGTTGAACTCACCATCGAATTTTATAAGCGGAATTTTATCGAAGGGCTTTTTCTTTCGTCTGGCATATTTCGAAATCCTGATACCACAATGGAACGGCTGGTGAGGGTGGCAAAAACACTCCGCACCCAGCACAAATTCAATGGATATATCCACCTGAAATCAATACCGGGTGCAAGCAATGAACTGATGCATGAGGCTGGCCTGTGGGCCGACAGACTCTCGGTAAACATCGAATTGCCAACTGAGCAGAGCCTGAAGCTGCTGGCACCCGAAAAAAATTATGCAGATATCAGGGGCCCGATGGAATACCTCAGCCAAGCTGCATCCGAGCATATAGCTGAGAAAAAAATCATCGCAAAAAAGCCCATGTTTATGCCTGCGGGCCAAAGCACCCAGATGGTGGTCGGCGCAACCAATGAAACCGATGGTCAGATCCTCGGGATTGCCGATGCTTTGTATCGAGGATATGGACTTAAGCGGGTCTATTATTCTGGATATATTCCAGTGGCTGATGATGCTCGCTTGCCCGCCATTAGCAGTGCCCCGCCTTTGCTCAGGGAGAACCGTTTGTATCAGGCCGATTGGCTGATGCGATTTTATGGTTTTACTGTCGGCGACATTGTCCCCAATGCCTCCTTTAATCTGGAAACTGACATCGACCCCAAATTGAGCTGGGCACTGAGGAATTTGGATTTGTTTCCCATCAACGTCAATTCAGCAAGCAAGGCCATGCTGCTGAAGGTGCCAGGGTTCGGCCTGAAAACTGTTGACAGGATTATTTCAGCCAGGAAATTCGGTATCGTGAGGCCAGAGCATCTGCAGAAATTCGGGGCTGCCTGGAATCGAGCACAGTATTTTGTTGAGGGCGGCACAAAACTCAGTTTGCTCAATAATGGCGACAGTTCTGCTTTGCGCAGGGTGATTCAATCAGGTTATCACGGAAAATGGAGCCTGAAGGAAAAAGGTCAGCAAGCCCCGCTGTTTTAAACATGGGGACAATGCAGCCTGATAGCTTTATATATGATGGCAGTTTCGACGGTTTGCTGACGGCCATTTTCGATATCTTCGCCTTCAAAGCAAGCGATGGAGCGAAAATTATCGACAATCGGAGAGGTGAACAACGCTTGCTGGCGGTGACGCACCACGTTGTTACCGACGAAGCAAGGGCCAACCGAGTTTGGCAGGGCATAAAAAGGCGGACGAGTGCGGAAACGCAGAAGAATTTTTTCCACTGTTATCTGAGCGAAAGGCCTGACCGCGAAGCAATCATGCTTGATTTTTGCCGGCATCTTTTCAGCAGCACTTCCTCCATCGAGGGCAATTTGCTGCTCGACAGCGTGCGGCAGTTGGACCAAATCGGCCGCCAGGTGTGGCGAGAGAAGCACAGATTCGAGGCTTTTGTGCGTTTCAGGCAATCAGCTGTTGGGCTTTACCTCGCAGAAATCGACCCCAAGTATGATGTGCTCCCGCTGCTGATACCCTTTTTTAAAAATCGATATCCCATGCAGCAATGGCTGATTTACGATGTCCAAAGGGGATATGGAATCTATTGGGATAGGCAGGTCATCAGCTATGTCAGATTATGCTCGGCTCAATCTCAAACAATGGCCGCAGCTGAGCTTGATGAAATGGACCAGCTATACCAAGAGATGTGGAAGCAATATTATAAATCAACCAGCATCGCTGCGAGGGGTAATCGGCGCCTGATGCTTCAGCACATTCCCCTGCGCTACTGGAAGTATCTGCCTGAAAAACAGCAATAGTGTAGTGAATTTAACCCTGCTGGGCATTGGCTGGCTGCATCCAGTTGGCAGGGTCTGCCTGCCACTGCTGAATGGTTGCCCAATCCTGCTGGCTAATGAGGCCATTTGCCAGGGCCAATTGGGCAATTGAATCGAAATCTGTCAGGCTGAAATTTGGAACGTCATTCATTTTGAAAAGTTCTGCCGCCTGGGGGAATCCATAATTAAATATGCTCACCAGGCCCAGCACATCAGCTTCGCCTTCATTCCTCAGGGCCTCAATGGCTTGCAAACTGCTCTTGCCGGTCGAAATCAAGTCTTCAACCACCACCACCTTCTGGTTTTTCAGCAATCTGCCTTCTATTCTTTTCCCTGTGCCGTGGGCTTTTGGTGCTGGACGCACATAGACCATGGGGAGGGTGAGTTTGCTGGCAATTAATGCTGCATGTGCAATTCCTGCCGTGGCAACGCCCGCGATGGCCTCAGCTGATTGAAATTGGGTTTGGATAAGCTGGACGAATGCGTCAATAACGGCCAACCTTTCATCGGGGTATGCCAAAACCAGCCTATTATCGCAATAAACTGGGCTGCGCCATCCGCTTGCCCACGTAAAAGGATCCGCTGGCCGAAGCAAAAGGGCTTGGATATTGAGCAAAATGGTTGCAACTTGCCGTTTTATTTCAGTTTTTCCCTCTTCCATGGCCCAAAGTTATACCCTTTATCTGCGCGACATCCCGATTACGATGATGGAGACTTCATCACCGGGTGCCCCTACATCACGGCCAATTGCCGAGGTGCTGATGCCTTATCTGCAGGATGAAGTCCGCCTGCCCCTGGAGGGCACTGTACTCTATTACCACAGCATCGCATCCAGTTTACAAGACCTGCGGAACCGATTAAAAACAATTAAAGCGGCAGGCGGTGTGGTTTATAACCAGCGTGGAGACTTGCTGATGATTTACAGGAAAGGGCGCTGGGACCTGCCCAAAGGAAAACTCGAACCTGATGAATCTCCCAGCATTGCCGCATTGAGGGAAGTTGAAGAAGAAACTGGCATTGGCAATTTGACGCTGCTTGCTCCTTTTGCGGTTACCTACCATTTATATCGTGAAAAGGAATGGATACTGAAAGAAACTGAATGGTTTGAAATGACCAGCACAGATCAAGCTTTGCCAATACCCCAGAGTGCAGAGGGAATAACAGATGTGAAATGGATACCCCGAAAATCTGCAGCCGAAACAGTGCGCACCTCATTTGGAAACGTAAAGCGGCTTGTAAGGGATGTAGAAGTCAGGGGGCTGCACTTCCCCCATCCGCGATAGATTTTCAAGTACCTTCGCCCATCTTTAGACAATTAACTTTTCATCACTTCATTGGTTGGTGGATTGTTTACTTTTATAGAGGCAGAATGAACATCAACTTGAATGGAGAGCTGCGGCCAGCAGGGGAGCCTATTTTTGGCCATGATAATCGCAGTTTCAGATATGGCGATGGATTGTTTGAGAGCATCAGAATGGCCGATGGAAAGATGCCTTTTTGGCCCCTGCACTTTGAGCGATTAAAAAAAGGCGCTGAATTATTCAAATTCAAATGGCCGAAAAACTGGACTGCTGAATACTTTGAAGAGCAAATCACCACCTTGCTAAAGGCGGACAAACACTCGAAAAATGCACGTGTCCGGCTCACCATTTTTCGCGGAAGCGGGGGGTTTTATGAGCCTACCAGCAGCAAAGCGGAGTATCTGATTGAAGCAATGCCACTGAAATCTGCAGTTGCCAAAGGGGACCTCAGCTTGGATGTGTTTACAGAGATGGAAAAGCCTGTGAGCGTTTACTCCACTGTAAAAAGCAACAGCAGCCTGCTGTATGTGATGGCCAGCATTCAGCGCAAAGAACTGAAAGTGGACGACCTGGTGGTGACCAATACCAAAAACAGGGTAATTGAAACCATCGAATCGAATATTTTTTTGATAAGGGATGGCATAGTGCTGACTCCGCCAACCACAGAGGGCTGCGTGGCAGGGGTGATGCGCCAGCACCTGTTCGGCGTTTTCGACCGGCTGGGAATCTCATTTAAAAAGATTCCCCTCAACCTTGAGGACCTTTTTACTGCTGACGCCATTTTCCTGACGAATGCCATTCAAGGCATTCAATGGGTAAAAAATTATAAGAGCAAAGAATTTGAGCCCAGCGAGCTAAGGGAACGCCTGGCAGGGGTGTAGGGAAGCAATTAGCTCAGGGGGCTTTCAATTTTCTCCTGTTATTCAGCTTTGTTTCTCTTGGCCACTTTCAAGGCTATCGCCACTTCAATGCTGGAAATCAATAGGATGTGAAAAGCCACAAAGAGGAAAATGTTGAGGGAGTAATTCCACGGTGTCAAAGCCGAGAGAACCATGCCAATTAGTAATGATGTGCAGATAAACATTAGCAGGTATAGGCAGAAAACTTTGAAAAGCCCCCTGAATGTCCAATCCCCTTTCATGCGCTGGTACATCAGGCCGCGAACGGCATAGACAAGCGTAGCCAAGATTAAAAAGAAACTCGATGCCCTGCCCAGCCCAATTACAGCGTTTAAAGCCATTTCAACAGCCTCTGTGGCGGTTACAAACAAGTTAAGAATAATATAAGAAAATGCCGCTGGTACTATGGCTGCTTCCAGCACACCCGCCAACAAGTAAAGGTTCAAGGGTACAGCTGGCTTAAGAGTGTCTCTCTTTTCATCAGGTAATGGCGAGCTTAATTCTGAAACACTAAGGTTTGGATAAACCATGCAATGGCTTGTCAGCCTGTCGGCAGGCAATGATATTTCCATGGATGCATCAGCGGCAGCTGTTATCTCGGGCCAGCATTGTACTTGGGTGGTTTCAGCCGTCAAAATTGCAGGCTGGGTTGACGCTGGCGAGTCAATCAACACAGGTTTTGCGAATGAACCAGTTGGCAAATTGGAATTACTCAGTAATAATTCGTTTGAAGTTTGAAAATGAACTACCTGACAGTTCGATAGCAAAACCGAAACTGAGAATACCACTATGAATGGCCAGGCTGCCCGCACTGCCGCCTTGACCAAAATAATTCGCTGGTGGGTAAATTTCATGTAATGGAGTTTGGAGACAACTGCAGAGATGAATTTAATCGCCGATGCTTTCGCCTGTGTCTATATTTTGATGATCGGAAAAGATAAAGAATCAGGGCGAGTATCAGCAATAGTAATCCAAGAAGAAAAGCGAAAAATCCCACTCCTGCAGCAACTGCAAGCCATTCAGGCCCAGAGAAAAGATATATGATGGCCAAAGGTAGGAAAATGAGCAGTAAAAACGATCCAAATATAAAAAATAGAATTCCCAGATTAAAAAAAATTCTGTGCAATGGTGGGCGCGGTGGTTTATTGGAATCAGCTGAAATGCTGGCGGGCAAGGGAAGCTCGCAAGCAGATGTTTTTGCGTGGGCATTAATTTGATTGCTGGCACCTGTACTGCCACCATTTGCGTCAATGACAGGTAATTCGGAAGCAAGTTTGCGCAATGGAAATTCATCAATAGAGGCAACCGGTTGGCCGTCTGCTGGCAAATGTTTCAGAAGTGATTTTCCTTGGTAATCTCCCTCGCGCCCAAAACGCTGATCTTGCCCAGAGGTAATTGTAAGATTCGGGGGAAGCGAGGCAACTGCAATATCGTTTTTAAGGGGAAATTCTTTATGCAGGCTGCAACCCGAGATAAGAAGAATCGTCCCAATCCACAAGGGTGCAAGGCGGATATTGAATGCAGAATTCGGAGATGCTAAGCCAATGGTATCATTGCCGGGGCATCCATAAACAGAGGATACTAACATGCTTGCTTTTTGATTACATCTCATTTTTTTTTCGAGAGATTTAATCGCCTTCGGTAAGTAAAAAGTGCCACTATTGAAATGGCAAGGCCAAGCAGAATGATGCCCGAAATGCCAAACAGTATAGCAGAACCTGCAGTTGCGTCGCGTGCAAATTGTAAGATCAGCAACACTCCTATAAAAATTACCATTCCTGTTAAAACAATCAGCAAACCCACTGGTAATGCTATCGGAATTTTAGGATCGTCAGAATTGAATGCATTACTCCGCAGAACAATCACAAGATATTTTATCAAAGCATATACCAATGCCACGAAGCCAGCAACAAACCCTATAACACCTAATATGATGATTGGGTCTTCTAAACCCGCTGGAACGCCCGCCAAAAGAATAGCAAGGCACAAAATTGCTAAACTGACTCCAGCAATGCCGATGACAGATTCTCTAAAAGGGAATTGATTGCGATACCTGGGCTTCGGCGGAGGCACGTTGTGAAAATTGAATGTCAGTTTTTCCTCCTCAATTCTCAGCAAACCTGAAATGTCGCTGCAGGTGTTGGGAACTGCGTGCAGGTGGCAACTTGTCAGCTTAACAGTGCCGGAAATTACTGACTTACCTTCCGCTTGTGGTTTTGATGGATTAAATTCTTCAATTCCCAAATGCTGATCTTGCGCAGAGGAAAGTGTAAGATTCGGGGGAAGTGAGGCAACTGCAATATCGTAATTAAAGGGAAATTCTTTATGAAGGCTGCAACTGGTCATGAGAAGCAGGCCGACAAAAATGGCAAATGCAAAAAAGGGGAACGACATTGCAAAAATAATGATCAGTGTACGTTTAGGCACCTGTTGAATTGTCAATTGCATCAGAATTTGAGGCCCCCTTGCCCTGGAAACTCAAGTAATATATCAAGGCGATGAGCAGAAGGATAGCACCAACAAAGGCTAACAAAAGGCCTATACTAAGTGTAAGGATAGCTGCCCCCAGCCCTCCCCAGCCACTACTGTAAGTCACAATCAAGTATAAAATTGGAATGGTGAGGATGGAAAGGGCGAGGCTTGAAACACCATAAATTATCAAGCGCCTGATATTTTTCTGATGTTTGCCTGGAGGCACTGGTGTATTATAATAATTTGCTTTCCCTTTGACTTCTTCTGCGGGCAAGGTATCTCTGAACTGTATGAGGGCAATTTGTTTTTGCAAAGGAGCGCGTTCCTCATTCCACAGCATTGAATCTTTGATTTCGATTCTTCCGATTTTTGATATCGAACTCGATTGGGTGATGCCAGTTGGGAGTCTAAGTTGACCAGGGCCTTTGTCATCAGCCGCTGTTAAATGCTCGGGCGGAATGTTCTGGATTTCCTGCCTGGAAGATATAGGCGGGGCT
>CBDTVD010000040.1:0-9883 GCA_965363965.1 uncultured bacterium | reverse complement strand
CTTCCATTTTCAGGTCGGCCTCCAGCGGATTTCCTCGCCATGTTATGCTGCCACCCTGGCGGAGTTTAAAGTTTCGGTTTACCACATCATAAAGCGAGAATCTGTAAGCACCAGAGTTGATGAAGTAAGCCCCGAAGAGGCTGAAGTCCCCCTCGCTGGTAACCTCCATCTTCAGGTTGCCAGTGCCCCTGGCCTCGATTGCATCGCCGGTAGCCGGATCAAGTATGATTTGAGCCAGCACTCCTGGAGTTACCTCCAGGTTGAAAGTCATTTTAAGGCCGCTGATCGAGACCTTTCTTTCCTGGGAAAGAAAACTGTCTTTTTGGATGAAGTGGATGAAATCGTAGCCCGCATAGTCGCTGGCATCGCCCAGGGCAAGGCTGAATGTGCTGTTGTCCTCTGTCCTGATGTCCAGATACATATTGATGTTGTTAACGGGCCCTGAAACTTCTACATCTCCTGATGCGAAGACAGTCCCATAAAACAGTTCGTTCTGCAGAGAGGTGGTGTTGAGGAAATTGAATTGGCCAGTGCTGGGGACTGAAAGTTTTATCCTGTCCAGGATGATATTGCTCAGGTCGCCCACAAAGACACTTCCTTCCATTCTGGCTTTGTTGCCCACGGTATCTGTAAGCTCGAAGCCGTCCAGCGAAATGTATTTGCCATCAAGCTCAAAGCGATGGTCGAACCGGTAGAGTGTGTGCAGAAACGATACGCGCATGGCTGCGTCATCAAAATCCATGAAGCCGGTTACCAGCGGCTTGCTGAGTGTGTTGGAAACTTTGATGTCAGCCGTGGCAGTGCCGCCCAAATCTTCCAGAATTCCCACTACCAGCGGATTGAAAAGCTTGAGTTCCGTTTGACGCATGGCGACTGTTAAATCAATCGGCTGGGGGTCGCTTAGTCCCAGGGTTCCTTCAGCATCCAGCACTTCATCCAGTTCGAAAGTGGCGAGCGAAGCATTCAGCGTCAGCAATTCTTTCTCGGCGTTATATGTCGTGTAGGTGGTAAATATCCCCATCGTGTCATGGTCATAAACCAGGGGCGAAATACCCGCTGTAACCTCAACTACAGGGATGCCCGATTTCAATTGACTCAGCAGCACTTGGCCATTCAGCCGGCCTTCAAAAGGGGCGAGTGCAGCAGCAAAAGGCGAAAAAATCTGAATATCCAGGTTATCCATCACCACGCGTGCAGGGTAATCAACTTTATCGCTGTATTTGCCGACAATCCGCAGGGCTTGATTTCCGTTTGCCAATTCAAGCAAGGGGACGTCAATAAGTGTATCGGAGTAAAAAGTAATAGGCTGCGAGTTGATGGCCCATGCAGAATCAAGCACATAGAGTTCTGAGTTCTTTATGGTTACCTGAGCCAGGCCGGGCTGAAGGCCGACATCGGCATTCAGGCGCACGTAATTGGATTCACTTGAATCCCGAACAAATGCATAAATGGCCCCTTCGCTTCCGCTTATCCCTGCCCTGAATTCCATTTGCTTGGCCAGCAAGGTATCCGATTGATATAGCCCCTTTATCTGGAGCCGACTTGTAAAGGTGCTGTCCTCCCCATCTGCCAGCAGGCTGATGTTCTGCGCTGAATAATTATTATACGTGATGCCTGGCACACCTATATCCAGGCCCATCACACCGGTCTGCGCGTTCAGCGTTCCGCGCAAATAGGCACTGTCCTGAAGAAAAACAGGAATGTCGAATGCATCAAAAAGAACATTCACATCGCGCATGGCCACATCAAACTGCACGAATTGGTCATTGACTGGAGTGCCTGGAATGCGGAGGAGAGAAGTATCAACGAAATTGTTGGCCACTGTTTTAAACAGCCCGGGCAACTCAGTTACATTGAATTTGCCGCGCATATACCCATCGAGAAAATCGCTGGTAACCGCCAGGCGCCGGTAGCCCGCCGAGTCTGTGGATGCAATCAGGCTCAAGGTGTCAATCGGCAGTGTGTCGGTGGGTGTGCTTATTACGGTGTTTTTTGCATAGACGGTTCCCACCATTGTGTTGGGGTCGAGCCCGACAGTATTCACCACAATCTGAGTTTTTATGGTGAGGGTGTCCTCAGTAAAATTGAGCGCATGCAGATCGGCTTTGCGCAGGTCGGCAACGAAGTTGAGGGCCAATTCATCGCCGATAAAATCAAGCGAGCCCTGAAAATCAACATCCAGGTTATCATCGCCGATATCAAAGTCTCCCTTAAAAAACCGGTTGGCCATTTCGCCGTCGATCTTCACATTGTTGTAGGAGTAATTGTTGAAATCAAAACGCTGCACATCCACCAGCAGCTGTGCCTTGATGGAAGGAATGGTAAAACCTTTTCCGGTTACTCGGCCATCAACTGTAACATATCCGAGTGATGGTTCTGCAAGCACTCGCCGGAGGTTAAACTTGTCGAGCCGGACAAAACCGTCGTACATGCTTAGCGCTGGGTTGTCAGCCAGCTTCAGTTTTATGTCTGCCTGGGCATCCCCAGCTTCGGTTTTAACCTGGGCAACGGTTTCAAAATCGGTGATGGCGCCAGTAAACTTCCCTATCAGGTTTATTTTGCCCAGGCGTCCGATTTCGGCTGGAAGTTCTACCTCTGGCAGCAAGTTGCTGATTTCTTTGCTGGAGGTGAGTGCGTCACTCAAATTCACATCAAGAAACAAAGCATCTACATCAGGCAAGCCTTTTACCGTGGCAGTGCCTTTTATCTGCGAGTATTCGCCAAAAGCAAGGTCGAGATTATAAAGCGAAAAATCAGAGACAGTGCCTTTATAAACGCCTGTTATCCTGACACTATCGGTTTTATTTTTCAGTACAGGGGCGAAATAGTAAATATCCCTGAGGCTGACAGTGGCATCATCCAGGTTTGCGGTTACATCAACACTATCAACAAAACTGCTGAATGCTGAAACGCTCGGGTAGTCAAACCTGAGGTACTCGCGCAGAACAGTGTGGTCGGTCCGCAGCACCATGTGGTCAACCTCGATATGTGTAGGGGTGTATTGCACCCTTCCGCGAAATTGATTCAGGGCAAAGCCGCTCTGCTCTTTGAAACTCAGCTCCCTGATTGTCGCAGCATAGGCGGTGTCGCCGATGGAAATACGTGCAATGTTGGCGTGCAAATCCTTGACATCAAGGTGGGCAAAATCAACTGTGCCTGGCTCGCCGATAGGCTTGTTCTGGTCGTCCATTCTAAAGCTGAATGAATCAAGCTGGACTCTGTAAACGGATAGATCGAGAGCAGATGCTGTGGTGTCCTCTTCTTTTTTGGGAAGATTGTTGAGCACCTGCTGCAGGTTGCTGATGGAATCGCCCTTATAGGTTACCATGTTGAATTCCCCATTGATCAATTCAACTTTACCCAGAGCAATTTTACCGGTTTTAAAATTATAGAACCTGAGCGATGCAGAGGTATAGTCGGCCCGTATGAGGACGGAATCCCTCAGGTCTTTTATGATCAGGCCATTGATGACCACTTTGGGCGGAAAGCCAATTTCGATGCTTTCAAGCGATACATCGGTTTTCAGATTGTCTTCCAGCAGGGCGACGACTTTTCCAGCTGCCCAGCGCTGCCCCCCCTCGGTGCCTATATACCAGTAAGCCCCGCCGACAACAAGCACCACCAGCAAAAGCAGGCTGAGCAGCACCCAGCCTGTAATTTTCAATGCTTTTTTTGCGACCGACACTTAAACGCGATAAATATTTAGGGGGAAAACAGGTTTGAGGCAGGTTTGCCGCCGAAAATTTGCATCACCAATCAGGCTATGCTCATTCTGGCAATAGAAAGCTCATGCGACGATTCCTCAGCCTCAGTTGTCAATAACAACGCCATTTTGTGCAATGTTGTGCGAAGCCAAATTGAACACAGCCGATATGGGGGGGTGATTCCTGAACTGGCCAGCAGAGAGCACTTGGCGCAGATTCTTCCCCTTTGCCAGCAGGCGATGGAAGAATCAGGCTTGCAGCTCAGCCAACTCGATGCCATTGCAGCCACCCAGGGCCCTGGCCTGATGGGGAGCCTGCTGGTGGGCTGGTGCTTTGCAAAATCGCTTGCACTGGCACTCGGCAAACCGCTGATTGGGGTTGACCATATGCTCGGCCATATCCTGAGCCCTGCCATTGGCACTGCCCCTGAATATCCGATGCTTAACCTGATAGTTTCGGGGGGGCATACCCTGATTGTGCTGCTGAAAGCGCCCACCCAATTCACTGTTATCGGCCGAACCCAGGATGATGCAGCAGGTGAGGCATTCGACAAAGGGGCCAAAATGCTCGGTTTGAATTACCCGGGAGGCCCCGAAATCGACAGGCTGGCCAAAATGGGCAACCCCAGCCGATTTGAATTTCCCAAGCCGAGCATCGGCGGCTTTGATTTCAGTTTCAGCGGTTTGAAAACTGCCCTGCTCTATTTGCATCGCGATTTGATGAAGAGTAGTCAGCCAATTGATAGCCTGATTCCAGACCTCGCTGCCAGTTATCAAAACGCCATAGTGGGATATTTACTCCGTCAGTGGGCAGCTTCAATCAAACAACTGAAGCCGAAGTCCATCGGGCTTGGGGGGGGCGTAGCCATGAATTCCGGTCTGCGGGCTGGGGCTGAAAAATTGGCGGCTGATTTAGGGCTGACCTTATATTGCCCGCCAGCACAGTACTGCACCGACAATGCTGCCATGATTGGGCACGCTGCATGGCACCTGTACAATGCAGGCCATCGCACCCTGCAAACGGAGGTGCCATATGCCAGAATGAAAACCTGAACACCTTGCAGCAGGTTTGCCTTATAGAGCCATGCCATTGAGCATCGCAAAAACTGGCAAACCGCGGGTGGTAATCGTCGGCGGAGGGTTTGCAGGCATCAATCTCCTCAGAAAACTCAGGCACGCCGATGTACAGGTGGTGCTGATTGACCGGAACAATTACCACACTTTTCAGCCGCTGCTGTATCAAGTGGCCACTTCAGGCCTCGAGGTCGGGTCCATTGCCTTTCCATTGCGGAAACTGGCTGGCAGGCGCAAAAAGGCGGCATTCAGGATGACTGAAGCAACAGCGGTGGATATGGCACACAATCGCCTGAAAACCCTCAATGGTTACATTGATTATGATTATCTGGTGATTGCATCTGGCACCAGAGTCAATTACTTTGGCAATCAGGAAATTGAGCAAAACAGCATGCCCCTGAAAACAATAGACCAAAGCATTGCCCTGAGAAACCTGATACTGCAGAACAACGAAAAACTGCTGCTGACCCAGGCCCCTGACAGCCAAAAGCGATTGATGACAATAGTTATTGCAGGCGGGGGCCCCACTGGCGTGGAGCTGGCAGGCGCCATAAGTGAATTGAAGAGCAAGGTGCTGCCAAAGGATTATCCTGAGATAGACTTCAGCCAAATGCACATCATCCTTATTGATTTTGCACCCAGGCTGCTGAGTACCATGAGTGAGGATGCCAGCCAGGCAGCATTGAAAAATATCACTGATTATGGGGTTGAGGTCAGGCTCGGCGTAGGAATAAAGGGATACGATGGCCGCACAGCCACACTCAGCAATGGCGACACCATTGAAACGGAAACGCTGATTTGGGCCGCAGGGGTAACTGGCGAGGCATTGGATGGCTTGCCAAATGAATCAATCGTAAAAGGCAACAGAATTGCTGTCGATTCAGATTGCCGAGTGAAGGGCAGCGATAACATTTTTGCCTTGGGCGACATTGCGTTTTTCCCAACTGAGAAATATCCGCTTGGGCTTCCTGGCCTGGCCACTGTAGCCATACAGCAAGGTAAGTATGCGGCCGCAGCCATCCGCACCCTCATCAAAGGGGGGCAGCCAAAACCATTCAGTTATCTTGATAAAGGCAGCCTGGCCACCATCGGCCGAAACAAAGCAGTCGCCGACTTGCCCAAAGGCATTCATCTGCACGGCTTTTTTGCATGGGTCATCTGGATATTGGTGCACATCTTCTTCCTCATAGGGTTCCGCAATCGGCTGGTTGTACTTTTTGACTGGATGTGGAATTATTTCACTTTCGACAGGCGAGTGCGGCTGATTGTGCGCCCGTTTAAAAGACAAAACTCGGGCAGCTGAAAGGGCTGGGGTAACTTTGCCCCGCCACCCGAACATGGATGTATAATCATCCCCTGGCAGACTGTGCAGCAACAAGGCCTGACACCCTGGAAAGTTTTATCAATATGGCTGATGGCGGCACTGCTGCTGGGGGCACTCGCCTACGCAAATGTGGATGGGAATCCCTTGAAAATTGAGGGCATTGAACTCTCATTTTTATCGAGGGCTGAATTGCTGGCCCCAGCCCAGAAAAAGCCGGAGCCAAAGGCCGAGGTATCTGCCATTCTGGCCAAGGCGGAAGAGAGCGAGAACGCTGATGCCATTGCTGATTCAGCCATAACTGCTGAGCCAGAGCAGGATACACTGCTCGTCAATTTCATTCAAGATGCCAGCGACCGTCTGATGGCTCAATTTTTCGGCAAGTTGAAAGCGGCAAGAGACAATGCCCTGATCAGAATTGCCTATTTCGGCGATTCACAGATTGAGGCTGACCGATTCAGCAGCATACTGCGGCAAAGGCTTCAGCGGCAGTTTGGCGGATGCGGAACCGGATTGCTGCCCATTTTTGAGCCCTCAGATGTAGCCACAAAGCTCAGCCTGCAGCACAGCGGCACCTGGCGGAAATACGGGCCTTACGGAGGCTTGGCCAGGCTGCCCAAGGACAGGTATGGCCCCCTGATGTCGAGTTTCAGATACCTCCGGGTTTTGGACAGCATGGGTAAGCCGGTGGATTCCATTCCCCATGGCGGCTGGATCAGCTTTACGCCGCCAAAGGCACCGCTCAACCTGGAGTGCAGTTTGCTCTACGCCGCGGCCAGCAGCACCCGAATTCGGGTAAACGGCAAGCCCGATACCTTGTCTGCGGGGGGAATTGAGGAATTTAATCGTCATCCCCTTTCAATTGAATCAGGAAAAAAAGTACGGGTAGATTTCTCAGGTGCATCACCAGATTTCTACGGGCTTGATTTCAGTTGCGCAAATGGTGTTACAGTTGACAATGTACCCATGCGCGGAAGCGCAGGCACAGACTTCGTAAAATCTGATGTCCAGCGCATGGCTCGCCAGCTCAGGGCACTCAATACTCAGCTGATCATCATGCAATACGGGGCCAACGTGGTGCCTTATGTTTCCACCCGCAAGCAGCTGGAATGGTTTCACAGTCAGTTTCTGAAAAATCTAAAGGCGCTGCGCCAGGCCTTGCCTGAAGTGCCGATTATAGTAATCGGGCTGGGCGACATGGCCAAAAAAGCAGGAACTGAAATGCAGAGTTATCCGATGATAGAGCAGATAAGGGATGCCCAGAGGGATGCGGCGGCTGAAGCTGGCTGCGTATTCTGGGACCTGTATAGGGCGATGGGCGGGCGAAACAGCATGGTGCTTTGGCATGACGCGCAACCCGCACTGGCTGAGGCTGACTATACACATTTCACGTGGCGCGGCGCTCAGCTGGCAGGCAATCTTTTTTATGATGCACTGATGCGCGCCTACGCAGGGCAGCAAATGGAAAAATGAGGCAAACTTTAATCGCCTTCTTCATCATGGCCTGTGCTGCATCTGCCCTGGCCCAGCCAGAAGTAATAGAGCCGAATGATTACCGATACCTAAATCGCTCGGCTGACAGTTTCTACTCGGCAAAGCCCAGTTATCTTTTCGGATTCTTCAGAAAAATGGAGTATCTGCTGCGTTATGGCGAGCGGCAGATAACCATCCTGCACATAGGTGACAGCCACATTCAGGCTGATTTTTTCAGTGGTCAGGTCCGGGCCTTGCTCAACAATCAGCTCAGGGGCAGCAGTGCGGGCCGTGGCCTCTGCTTTCCTTATGCTTTGGCCAAAACCAATGGGCCAAGTGATTATCGCACGTCCGCCACTGGTGCCTGGCAGACCTATCGAAATGTGCAGGCCGAAATTCCCGGCCCCCTGGGCATCGAGGGCATCGCAGCACGCACCTGGAGTGCCCAGGCCAGCATTACAGTGATGCCGAGGGTGGTGTTTCCCCAGGGCTTGCACAACCGCATCAAAGTACTTTACACCGATTCGACCCACGCCTATCAGATAAGCCTGGGCAACACGCCTCAATCCAACATCGCATCCACCCGATACGGAAAAGGCTTTGTGGAGTTTACACTGCTCTATGCCCTGCCAGAAGTGACGGTTGAATTTGAAAGAAAGTCAGTGGAAAGTGATGTGCCATTCACATTGCTGGGAATATCACTTGAAAACCAGGATGCTGGCATCATTTATCATAGCATGGGTGTCAACGGGGCCACGGTAATGAGTTTTTTGAAATGCGACCGGCTGCAGAAAGACCTGATGGCCATTATGCCTGACCTGATTGTGATATCCCTGGGCACAAATGACGCCTATGGTTACAATTTCGATTCACTTTATTTTCAGGCTAATATGCTGGAACTGATGAGGCGGCTGACTACCCAGCGGCCAGAAACGCCCATCATCCTTACCAGCCCTGGCGATAATCAGTACCGCGGACGGTCCAACCCCCACAATGCTGAGGCAGCGCGGGCGATGAAACGCCTGGCAGATGCCGACCATTGTGCCCTCTGGGATTTTTATGCGGCCATGGGCGGGGGCGGCAGCATTAAAAACTGGCTGGCTGATGGCCTATGTGCCCGCGATTATGTTCACCTCAGCAGGGCCGGCTATGCCCTGCAGGGCCAAATGATGTTTTCGGCTTATCTGCATGGTTTTGATAAATATGCCGGGGAGGGAAGGCCATGATAGACTGGAGCAGATTTGCGGAGTATGATGCACTGCGCCCGCTGATTTTTACCAACTGGTACTTCTGGCTGGTATTTGCGGCCGTACTGCTGGGTTTTGGTACGGTTTACAGGCGGCCCAGGCTGCGCACGGTTTATCTGCTGCTGTTCAGCTATTACGTTTATTTCCTGCAGGGTGGCTTTTTCTTCTTCCTGCTGGTGAGTTCCACCATTCTCGATTTCGGGCTCAGCCAGGCCATCTTCAGGTCTCAGCGGCAGGGGGTGCGCAAAGCATTGATGATTACCAGTGTAGTGGTCAACCTCAGTGTATTGTTTTATTTTAAATACACCTACTTTTTTTTCGACCTGTTTCAGCCAGGCGCCAAACCAAGCGATTGGCTGGCGATGGGGGCAAACGGGCTTTTTGGAACCCACTTTGATATTTCGCAGATCATCCTGCCAGTGGGGATTTCCTTCTTCACCTTCGAGGTCATCAGTTACACAGTGGACGTTTATTGGCGGCGAATTGAACCTGCCAAAAACCTCCTTGACTTTGCTTTTTTCGTCAGCTTTTTCCCTCGGCTTGTGGCAGGGCCGATTGTGCGGGCAAGCGAGTTTCTGCCGCAGCTTTATCAGCCATATCGGCTCAGCAAACAATCCTTTGGGCTGGCTTTGGTACTGATACTCGGCGGGCTGATTAAAAAAATTGCCATCAGCGATTACATTTCCATCAACTTTGTTGATCGCGTCTTCAGCAGCCCGCAGAGCTATTCGGGCCTGGAAAACTTGTTGGGCGTATATGGATACACCCTTCAGATTTATTGCGATTTCAGCGGATACAGCGACATCGCCATCGGCATTGCCCTGCTGCTTGGGTTTACTCTCAATACCAATTTCAACAGCCCCTATAAATCGCTTGACATTACTGAGTTCTGGCGCAGATGGCATATCAGCCTCAGCAGCTGGCTCCGCGATTATCTCTACATCCCCCTTGGCGGGAATCGAAAAGGAAAGGTGCGCACCTACATCAACCTGATGCTGACGATGCTGATTGGCGGCCTGTGGCATGGTGCCAGCCTGCGATTTGTTTTCTGGGGCGGATTGCATG